>NZ_QGQU01000001.1:1738922-1801538 GCF_003173795.1 Pseudoalteromonas sp. meg-B1
TTATAACCATTCCATAAAGAATGGTGGGTCATGATGGACTTGAACCATCGACCAATGGATTAAAAGTCCACTGCTCTACCAACTGAGCTAATGACCCGCTCTGTGTGTTTGTTAACACTTTACGTAAATCCGCCGATTAAAGACCAAACTTTATTAACAATAAAGAATGGTGGGTCATGATGGACTTGAACCATCGACCAATGGATTAAAAGTCCACTGCTCTACCAACTGAGCTAATGACCCGCTCTTTTTGTCGCATTTCGAGTGGGGTTACCATTCGTTTGCTGCGGGCGCTTATAATACTTATTTATAAAATGAGTGCAACCGAAATTGTCTCTTTTTTTAAGTTTTTATGTCTAGTTGAGCAAATTTAGACCGCTTATGACAAAAAGCAGTCTAATCAAGCATCAACATTTATTTTGATAAGCGATCTGTGGCTAGTTTAGCAGCAGTTGTACTTGGGTACTGATTGATTAGCTCATTCAGTATTTTTTGCGCTTCAGCCTTTAACCCTTGCTCTTGTAAAAGTGTACCAAGCTTTAACATTGCATCTGGGCGCTTATTTGAGTTTGGAAATTCGTTAACAACTACTTTGAAATGCTCGGCTGCTTTTACACCGTCATTTTTAATCGTTAATAATTGCCCAAGCCAATAATGTGCGTTTGAGGTGTACACTGAATTTGGATACGTTGTTAAGAACGCTTGAAATTCTGGAATAGCTTGGTCATAGCGCTTATCTTTCATTATAAGCGCAACAGCACGCTCGTACGCTTCGTTTTCAGATAAATCACTGCTGTAGCTCTGATCGCTACCTGGTTGCGTGTAGTCTGTTGTAGGCGCTGGAGTAGCCGGTTTAGCATATGCTTGGCTAACACGGTTTTCTATTTCTTGATAAAGCTCGCGCTGGCGCTGCAATACCTTTTCAAGTTTATAGCTTTGCTCTTCGGTAACACCGCGAATTTGACTCACTTCATCTTGCAGTAAGTTAAGCTGTTGCTGTAACTCTACTTGTAAGAAATTACGTTGTTGCATCATACTTTCAAGGGTTGCTAAACGCTTTTCAATGCTCGACTGTGAACTTGCAGCTTCTGAAACAGGAGCGGGAGCAGCCATTAACTGGGTGCTCCCGCTCAATATCATGGCTGCCAAAATAATTTTCGGCTTCATAATATCTCTTATCTTAGTAAACTAGTACCGCACGGCGGTTTTTAGCGAAAGCTTCTTCAGTGCGAGATTTAACCATTGGTTTCTCTTCACCGTAGCTAACTACTGACATTTGGCTTGCAGAAACACCTAAGCTTTGTAGGTATTTTTCAACTGCTTGTCCACGGTGCTCACCAAGTGCAATGTTGTACTCTGGTGTACCGCGCTCATCTGCGTGGCCTTCGATTAATACTTTAACAGAAGGGTTTTTAACTAAAAACTCAGCGTGTGCACGAAGTAGCTCGCCGTATTGACCTTGAATCGTTGCAGTGTCAAAACCAAAGTAAATGATTTGCTCTTGACGAAGCGCTTCGTACTTTTGACGAAGTTGCTCTTCTGCTTTTTGCTCTGGCGTCATTGTTGCTACTTCAACTGTATCAGTTGTTGTTTGCTCAACAGTTGCTTGGTTAGACTGGTTAGCTGCATTTTCATCGATATCTGAAGATGAGCTACAAGCTGCTAGCGTCATTACTGGCACAGCAATTAGCAGGCCTTTAAGTATTTTGTTAAGTTGCATTGAGTAGATTCCTATTTTGAGTAAACCAGCAATTATTACTGTAAATATGGCGACCAAGCCGGTGCCTTCACTTGTCCATCAAGCACAGGTAAGCGTGCTTTAAAACGGCCGTCCATCGATACTAGCGCAAGTACCTGTTTATTATTATGGAGCGTGCTGTATATAATCATCGAGCCATTTGGCGCTATGCTCGGCGATTCATCAAGGCGAGTTCGAGTTAAAACTTGGAACGCACCTGTAGCCAACTCTTTCTTAGCAAGATGATACTGTCCGTTAGTACGGTTTACCATCACTAATTCTTTTCCGTCTGGCGAAATAGAACCCGCTAGGTTCATGTCACCATCAAAGGTTAATCTTTGAGATCTGCCAGTTTTTAAATTTAACTTATAAATCTGAGCATTACCACCCCTTTCCGACGTAAATACTATATCTTGACCATTTGGGTACCACGAAGGTTCGGTATCTATACTACGATGGCGTGTTAATCGCGTCTCTTTACGTGTTAGTAAGTCTAATAAGTAAACCTCAGTTGCACCAGTTTTATCTTTTGACAGCACTAACAGTAGCTTTTTACCGTCTGGCGAGAACTGCGGCGCACCGTTAATTCCTTTATAGCTGGTGATCAATTCACGTTTACCGGTATAAATGTCTTGAATAAAAATTTGGCTCTGGCGATTTTCGAACGTTACATACGCTAATTTAGTCCCATCGGGCGACCATACTGGCGACATTAGCGGCTCTTTTGAGCGCAATAACACTTGTTCATTAAAGCCATCATAGTCGGCAACCACTAACTGATACGGCTTTTCATCAGTATCACGTACAATAACATAGGCTATTTTTGTTAAAAACGCGCCTTTTTCACCAGTTAGTTTTTCATAAATCACATCACTAATACGATGCGAGTAACGACGAAAACCGGTTTCACCAATCACGCTTTGACGCGCTTCTAAAATATGGTCTTGGCTTTGAACCAGCTTACCGTTGCTCATCATTTGTGTTTCACCGCCAGTGATTTGGCCGCGAATAACATCAACCAACTCATAACGCACTAAATAGCGTCCATTGGTTTGCTGCTCTACTTCACCAACCAATACAGCCTCGACACCTTTATTAACCCAGGCACCGTAATCAATATCAGCATCTTTGTGAGGTTGTTGTGGCATTTGCGACACACTCACAGGCTTAAACTTACCGCTGCGCATTAAATCGGCAGCAATTACATCACTTAGCTGCTGTGGAATAGGACCAATACCTTGGTATTTAAATGGCACAATCGCAATCGGTCTTGCGCCGTCAATACCTTCAGTAATAACAATTTCAAGTGCCGCATGTGCAACACCCTGAAACCCTAATATTAAAACTAAACAGGCTATTTTAATTTTGTTAAACATGTCATCCCTTAAAACTCTGGCGCGATGGTTATATTAATATTCTTTAGTTGCTCGAATACGTCTTTATCTTTAGATACCGGTAATGTGTCAGCCATGCGAACAGCTCTTAATGCAGCCTCACACACTAACTTATCACCGCCTAAAGATTTAACTTGTGTTACCAGCCCATTAAACCCAAGACGGATATTAATGCGGCATTGCTGGTTTTTCATTTTTTCATCAATTAATAAGTTTTGTTGAATACGCGCCATAATTAATGCGCGGAATTTATCAACTTCACTCACTACTTGCTGTTGACGTATTTTATTACGTGCCGCCTGCTCTTTGGCAAGCTGCTCTTGCAGCATTTGCTCTTGAAGTGCTTGTTGGCGTTTACGCTCAGCTTCTTCAGCGCGCTTTTTACGCTCTTGTTCGGCTTTTTTAAGTGCCGCTTCTTCCGCTTTGCGTTTGTCTGCAGCCGCTTTTGCTGCGTTTTCAGCCTCTTGCTTTTGCTTTTCGGCTTGCTTCGCTTTTGCTCGCTCGCGCTGTTCTATTTCACGGGCTTTTTTAGCTTGTGCTTGCGCTTCTGCGGTTTCTTTCTCTTTTGCTCTGCGTTGCTGTTCAAGCTTTTTAATGCGTCTTGCTTCAGCTTCACGCTGTTTACGTGCATCGGTTGCTCTGCGTTCTAAATCGCGAATACGTTTATCTTCAGCACGCTTTTTATCATCTTCTTTCTTTTTAAGCTCAGCTATTTTTTGCTCAACTTGCTTTTGATCAATCGTAACCGCCGAAACCGCTTTCTCTGGCTCAGGAATAGCCGCATTAAGCGTTACTTCCATTACTTTAGGTTTAGGAGGATGAATGTTTGCTGACGCATACAAAAACCCACCTAACGCTAAATGCAGTAATACTGATTTAATTAGTGAACTACTCATACAGCTACTTGGTCCCCTCAAAGGATTCGGTCATTAACCCTACCGACGGTACACCTGCATTTTTTAAAAAGTCCATTAACAGTAACACTTCCTGATACGACACTTTACCCGAGCCTTTGATCATTACAGGCACATCTGGGTTTTTCATTAGTTGCAGCTTAATTACTGCTGCTACATCTAATGCTTCCATTGGCTCCTCAGGATCGGTACCTACACTCACATAATAGTTACCATCGGCATCAATAGAAGCAATAATGGGTGGCGTATCTTTCGTATCAACTAAGTCCGACTCTTCCATTTTTGGTAGGTCTACTTTTACACCATGAGTAATTAACGGCGCGGTGGCCATAAATATAATAAGCAGCACCAACATTACATCAATGTATGGTACTACATTAATTTCTGCGACTGGGCGACGCTTTTTACGATGATACATTCGCTTGAGCCTCTATTTGGGTAGCTGCTTGACGGTGTAAGATATTGGCAAATTCTTCCATAAAGTTAATGTAGTGAGATTCTAACTTTTCAACTTTATTAGCAAATCGGTTATAAGCAATAACAGCAGGAATTGCAGCAAATAAACCCATTGCTGTAGCAATTAACGCCTCTGCTATACCAGGAGCAACCATTTGTAAGGTTGCTTGTTTTACTTCACCTAGAGCAATAAAGGCATTCATAATACCCCAAACAGTACCAAATAAGCCGATGTAAGGGCTAATTGAACCAACTGTTGCTAAAAACGATAAGCTTGATTCTAGTTTTTCAATTTCGCGAGAAAGCGCAACCCGCATTGAACGGTGTGTGCCTTCCATTACAATGCCCGCACTTTGAAAGGTATTTTTTTTATGACGTGCAAACTCTTTAAAGCCTGAGGTAAATAACGCCTCAATACCAGCAGACTGGCCACCGCGAGAAGAAATTTCGTTATATAGTTTACTTAGGTCAACACCAGACCAAAAACGTTGCTCAAATTTTTTGGCATTTGCTAAGGCGTCAGAGATGGCTTTTTTACGTTGAAAAATAATAGCCCATGACATAACCGACATAGCAACCAACGCTAGCATTACTAATTGCACAAGCAAACTGGCTTCTAGAATTAGATCTAAAAAATTAAGCCCTGATCCCACGTTAAACTCCTAAATAATTAAAAACATCAAATTGATTTATTTGAGTAAGGTAACTTAGCAATACATTAGCCACCATTAAAGTTTTGCTAGTGTATCTAGTGTATTTACTGCTGACAACGATATTGCTGTGAATAGACAACAAAAAACGTTAAAAAAACAGCTTTACTCAATATTTACTACTTAACTCTTGTTCTACTGTATAAATAAATAACAACAAAGCTTTATGGAAGCACGCTTAGTTTCACTAAAGAGTGACAGAAATGCGCTGTTTATTCAAAATTAATGCATAAGCACTCATAACCAGCACATGCTTACCTTAACGTAATAGTAAAACTAATACCGAACGTTAATATGTTAATATACATAAACAAAGCATTTCATTAACTTATAGAATTAATGATTAATTAACATGCAACAATAAGCAAAAACAAAAAACCGCTGCTATTAGTTTTTTTAATCTGAAAATATAAATTTTCTAGTTTGAACAAATTGTGTCGCTTCGGTATTATTCTCCCATACCGAGCTAGCGCATTAAATGAAAGCTATTTCATTGAATCCAGTTCCTCGTAATATGATTTATTTCGTATTACTTTTTTACTTCTTGGGGTATGACCTCAATAAGTAAAACGTAGTTCCCTAGATTACTTCCTTAAACTTGTTGTTTGCCCGCATTTTTTGCGGGCTTTTTTTTGCCTACAATTTATCAAACCATCTCAACTCGGGCTAAATAAGCAGTCGA
This sequence comes from Pseudoalteromonas sp. meg-B1, assembly GCF_003173795.1. GTDB lineage: Bacteria > Pseudomonadota > Gammaproteobacteria > Enterobacterales > Alteromonadaceae > Pseudoalteromonas > Pseudoalteromonas undina. The sequence continues at coordinate 1,744,817 of NZ_QGQU01000001.1, forward strand.
ACAATAGCCTGATATGTCTTAACGCTCAGTGAATTATTGGCAAAGTAAAATACGTAATGTTTGCGCATAAAAAAAGCCACTGTCGTTAAAAAGACAATGGCTTTAGTATTTAACCTAAGCTCTGGATAATAAATCTATCTCAAGCTGCTAATTAGTCTTGCTTGGGCAGTAAACCAAAATGATGATACGCATTATCCGACACTATTCGTCCGCGAGGCGTGCGCTGAATAAATCCTTGTTGAATTAAAAACGGTTCAATCACATCTTCTATGGTTTCTTTTTCTTCGCCTATGGCAGCGGCTAGGTTGTCAAGGCCAACCGGGCCACCCATAAATTTTTCAATAATGGCGAGTAAATATTTGCGGTCCATGTAATCAAAGCCGCTTTTATCAACATCAATCATATCGAGGGCTTGCTGAGCTACCTCGGCATTAACTGTACCATCTGATTTAACTTGGGTGTAATCGCGCACACGGCGCAATAAACGGTTTGCAATACGTGGTGTGCCACGAGAGCGCTTGGCAATTTCTGCCGCGCCATCGTCACACATTTCTAAATCAAGGTAATGCGCTGAGCGCCCCACTATATGCGACAAATCCTCAACAGAATAAAACTCTAAACGCTGTACAATACCAAAGCGGTCACGCAGTGGTGAGGTTAATGAGCCCGCACGCGTGGTTGCGCCAATTAAGGTAAATGCAGGTAAATCAAGCTTAATAGAGCGTGCTGCAGGCCCTTCACCTATCATTATATCGAGCTGGTAATCTTCCATTGCAGGGTAAAGTATTTCTTCTACTTGTGGGCTTAAGCGGTGAATTTCATCAATAAACAGTACATCACCTTCTTCAAGATTAGTAAGCAATGCAGCTAAATCGCCAGCTTTTTCAAGCACAGGGCCAGAGGTGGTTTTAATGTTTACATTTAATTCGTTGGCTACAATATTAGCAAGCGTGGTTTTACCTAAGCCTGGCGGGCCAAATATTAATAAATGATCCAACGCTTCACTGCGGCTACGCGCAGCTTCAATAAATATTTCCATTTGTTGCTTAACATGCGGCTGACCACGATAATCGGCCAGTAACTTAGGCCTAATAGCACGATCTATGGTGTCTTCATTGGTTTTTTCAGCAGCATCTATTAAGCGATCAGCTTCGATCATAATTTACTCACAGCATTGATTTCAAAGATTCTTTAATTAGAACCTCAGTCGACATATCGGGTTTGCTTACTGATTTTACTGCTTTTTGCGCTTGTGGCAATTTATAACCGAGCGCCACCAAAGCCGAAACTGCATCATCGGCCGCATTATTAGCTATAGTTGCATCGCTCGCAGGCTCTATTACGGCGCTGTCGCTAAATGGGGTAAATAAGTCGTTGCCCCAATTTTTTAATCGGTCTTTCATTTCGAGCACTAATCGCTCGGCGGTTTTTTTACCTACCCCTGGCAGTTTAACCAAGGCCGTAGCGTCTTCATTATTTACGCAACTTACAAACTGCTGCGCCGACATACCCGACAAAATAGCTAAACCCAATTTAGGTCCTACGCCATTGGCTTTTAACAGCTCTCGAAATAAGGCTCGTTCGGTTTTATTATTAAAGCCAAACAATAACTGTGCGTCTTCGCGTACTACAAAGTGAGTGTACACAATGGCGTTGTCGCCCACTTTGGGTAAATCATAAAAACAGGTCATTGGCATTTGTACTTCGTAGCCAACGCCACTCACTTCTAATAATATTTCTGGGGGCTGTTTTTCAACTAACACGCCGTTTAAGCGACCTATCATTGTTATTTCCTTAGACGTCCTCTAACGGTTTTGCTTGCGCTACCCGCTAGTTTTATTAAATTTTGTTCAGAGTGAGCATGGCAAATTGCAATCGCGAGTGCATCTGCTGCATCGGCTTGCGGCGTACCTGGCAGTTTAAGTATATTTTTAACCATATGTTGTACTTGCGATTTATCTGCTCCACCGTTACCCACCACGGCTTGCTTTATTTGCCGTGCAGAGTATTCAAACACCGGTAAGTCGGCCATAGAGGCCCCCACAATGGCAGCACCACGGGCTTGCCCAAGCTTTAAAGCAGAATCGGGGTTATGTGCCATAAATACTTTTTCTATGGCAAAGGTTTCAGGCGAAAACTGCTCTATAAGCTGCGTAATACCTTGGTATATCATTTTAAGTCGGGTGGGAAAGTCATGATCGGCTAATTTAATACAGCCACTGCCTAAGTATGTAAACTTAGCACCTTGGTGCGCAACCACACCGTAACCCGTTAAACGCGAGCCCGGATCGATCCCTAAAATAATGGCCAAACAGCACTCTCATTATTGTTATTTATTAATAATGCTAATAATGCCAGAGCACTGTATAAATTACCAGTACCAAGCCAAAACAAAAATGCCTACTTAAAAAGTAGGCATTTAAACTCTATTTGGCCAAAAAGTTTACGCCAATGCGCGCACTAAGCCTTGGGTGTTTTGTTTGAGCGTACGGGCAATCATAAAATAACCTAAACCTGCTACAAACACGCCACCAGCAACGGGGCCAATAATCCAAATATTTGGATGCAGCTTACCCGCCAAATCAAACATTTGCTGCTGCACTATTAACAGTGCAATATCACTGAAAAATGCAGCGACCAGTCCGGCTAAACCGCCAAGCAATAAAAACTCATATAAAGTAGCATTTTTTATTAATCGACTTTTAGCGCCTAATGTACGCAATATTACGATTTCTTGCATGCGCTCACCTAAGCTTGCTTGCACCTGCGATATTAGTACCAACGCACCACATAACACCACAATAGCCAATACAAAACCAATGGCTAACGACACTTGCTCAATAGTCGACTGTATTTGCTTAACAAAATTATCTACATCAATTGCTGTAATGGTGGGGTATGTACGTAATAACTGGCTAAAGTCGCGCTTTTGCTCAGGTTCAATGCGTACCGATGAAATATAGGTTGCCGGAAAGTCGCTAAGTACATCTGGGCTTAAAATAATAAAAAAGTTAGGCTTGAGTGTGGCCCAATTTACTTTTCGCACACTGGTTATTTTAGCATCAAACGACTGCGCACCGATTAAAAACGTGAGGGTATCGCCTAATTTAACATCGAGGCGCTGCATCATCGACTCTTCCAGTGAGGCCTCGGCAACGGCGTCATCGCCAAACCACTGGCCATCGATAATGTCATTTTGCGAAGGGGCTTCGTCAAGCCAGGTTAAATTGAGCTCGCGGCCAATGCCTGAGCGGGCTTCTTCGTCTTTTTTCTCGTTATCTTGCAGTGACACTTCACGCGCAACCGCTTCACCGTTGACGGCATTTACGCGACCACGAATAGTCGGGTAAAACTCCGACACCTGAATGCCTTTTTGTGCTAAATATTCATTAACTGGGTCCAGTTCATTTTGCGTAATATTCACTAAAAAGGCATTAGGTGCATCACTTGGTAATTGTGACTGCCAATCAGAAATAATATCGTTTTTAAGCACAATTAAAAATAATAGTAATTTAATCGCTAACGAAAAACTAATTAACTGTACTGCATTAACATTGGCGCGCTTTTGAATAGACGCAATAGCCAAAGACCAGCTGTTACCCGGCTTTAAGCCAAGCTTGCGGCCACCGCCAAATATTAACTTAGAGATTAAAAATAACACCAAAATAAGCGCAAGCGTTGAGACAAACAAAATAAGCGTAATTTTTATGTTATTACTAAATAACCACATTAATAAAAACACGGTGAGTGCACTTAGCCCTAAATGAATTTTACTTACCGCAAGGCGATCACCTAAGTTACGGCGAAGTACTCTAAGCGGTGGAATATCAAATAAATCTAACAGTGGCTTAATAGAGAACATAACCGCACAAATAACCCCTGTGCTAATCGCCACCAGCCAAGGTTTAAAACCAGCCATGGGCAGTTCAGTGCCCATACTTTTAGCTAAATAACCGGTAGCCACCTCTTGCAAGCCATAGCCAATAGCTAGGCCAACAACCACCGCCATAGTACATACCATTAATAAGTGCATAAGGTAAATTTTACGGATCATATCGCGGCTGCCGCCTAAGGTTTTCATCATTGCGACTGGGTCGTATTGACGCTCACAATAGCGCTTAGCCGATACAGCAATAGCAACCGCGGCTAAAATAATCCCTAGCAAACCGGCTAATAACAAAAAGCTTTCAGCTCTATTTAAGCTATTTGAAATAGGCGATTGACGGTCTTTAACACCATACCAATTTTGGTTTTCTTTAAGTTGCGGTTTTAGCCAATCGTAAAAACTATTTATGTCGCTTTCATCACCTGCATACAACTGGCGGTAAAATACACGGCTACCGGGCTGTATTACTTCAGTTTTTGGTACGTCGTCAATATTAATAAGTACCCTGCGGCTGCTAGAGAACACATTAAACGGCGCATCGGGTTCTTCAACAATCACCTTTTCCACATTGAATAACGCGGCACCTAGCTCAACTTGGTCGCCTACGTTTATATTTAAACTATAAAAAACCGATTCACTTAACCACACGTTACCGGGGGTTGGTGCACCTGGGGCAACTTCTGTTTCGGCGTTTAAGCCCGACTTAACCTTTAACTGGCCTTTAAGCGGGTAACTGTTTGACGCAGCTTTTACTGAGCTAAATTGCATTTCATCGTTTGCAAACAGCATAGTGTCAAAATACACCATTTGCGCTGTTTCAAGGTTTTGCTGTTTAGCTTGAGTAATATAAGCGGTATCTATGGCATGGTTGCTGGCCAATACCCTATCAGCGGCAATAAAGGCACTGCTTTTTTGTGCAATACTTTGTGCGATTCGCTCAGTCACCATAGATAAAGTAAGCACCGTTAGCACCGCTAAAGCGATGGCAGCACTTATCACGGTTAGTTCACCACGGCGAAACTCTCGAGAAAATAGTTTAAGTGCTAATTTAGCCCACATTTGCCATTTCCTCAGTTGAATTGTGAACCAGCTCACCGGCTTCAATCTGAATAATACGTTCACACTTTTGCGCCAGTGCTTCATCATGGGTAACTAAGATAAGCGTTGTGCCATTTTGCTTATTTAAATCAAATAATAACGACTCAATCATATGGCCATTTTTGCTATCTAGGTTAGCTGATGGCTCGTCGGCAAACAGTATTTTAGGCGAACCCACAAATGCACGAGCAATCGCAACTCGTTGTTGCTCACCACCAGATAACTGCGACGGGTAATGATCAATGCGATGGCTCAAGCCAACTTTTTCAAGTAACGCGAGCGCCTGCTCTTTAGCATCATGTTCACCTGCAAGCTCAGCAGGCAGCATCACATTTTCAAGTGCGGTTAAACTTTGCACCAACATGAAAGACTGAAATACAAAACCGACTTTAGCGGCTCTCAGTGCTGCTCGCGCTTCTTCATCTAACTTGTGCAAAGGCTCACCATCTAACATTACCTCGCCACTGCTGGCGGTATCAAGCCCTGCTAGCAAGCTCAATAATGTAGACTTACCAGAACCCGATGTGCCAACAACAGCAACAGACTCACCATGCTTGACATTAAAGCTGATGTCGCTGAGGATGGACAACTCACCTTCGAAGGTGGAAACCACTTTAGACAAACCATTTACTTGAATTATATTTAATTGAGAAAGCGCTGACATATGACTCATTCAATCCTACGTTGTGTATTCATTTTATTTTTAGTTATTAACCCACTACACGCGGCAGCTAACAACACGATTTTAATACTTGGTGACAGTTTAAGCGCAGCCTATGGCTTAAAACAAGAACAAGGCTGGGTGCAATTGTTACAAGATAAATACGATGACGAGCAACGCAATATCAACTTAGTAAATGCCAGTATTAGCGGCGAAACCACCGGCGGTGCATTGCGCCGATTAGACGCGCTACTTGAGCAATATCAACCAACTCACGTACTTATTGAGCTCGGTGCTAATGACGGCCTGCGCGGTTTTCCAATCACTAAAATGCAAACTAACTTAACCGCTTTAATTGAAAAAAGCCAAGCTGCAGATGCACAAACCGCACTTATGGAAATATATATTCCACCTAACTATGGCCCACGATACAGTAAAATGTTCACCGATAGCTTTACCAGTGTTAGTGAAGCCACTAACTCGCATTTAATGCCGTTTTTTGTGCTTAAAGTCGCAGGAAAAAACGAGCTAATGCAAAACGATAACTTACACCCTAACAAAACTGCCCAACCAATACTACGAGATGAAATGTATAACACGATCAACCAGTGGTTAAATAAAGACTAAGGCCGTGTAAAACACTCCGCGCAAGTGCTTAAAACTAAGCGCTTGCGCAATAAACATCCAAACAAACAAAAGCTTATTGATTTTTTTATAAATACACGTACTATTGCTATCGAAGTCGGTATGTGGCGCAGCTTGGTAGCGCACTGTCATGGGGTGGCAGGGGTCGAGAGTTCGAATCTCTCCATACCGACCATTTAAATCCTTTCATAATTCTATTTATTCAATAAAAACTGCTTTCCTTTCGTACTACCTAATTTAATACAAAAAAATATCGCACATTTATCGCACTAACTAATCTATTAAAATTATTCCTGCTTTTTGATTTCAGAGGTATTTAGATTATCTGACGCCACAGTTAAATACTTTTCAAATAATAAAGAAGCACATACCTACTTTTAATTTTTGATGTATTGGTTAGAGGTCATTGATATGCAGTTATGAGTAGATGCTAAGTAGCCGTAATGTCTGAAGTTTAGGCTTAACTCTTTTACTCTATTAAGTTAAAGAACAATTCTGTTAAAAAAACGACCTAAGGGCTAGATCGTTCTGTAATTTGTATAGTAAATTTTATCTAGTGTATGTACAAATATATTTATCAAGATTTTTGGTTGCACAAGTGACTCTCCCTCCAGTCTGAGCACCCTCACTAGAAGTTGAAGTAAAAGACACTCCAGCTCGTTTTGCCGCATTATAGAAATCTACAAATACATCAGCTCCACCCTTGTCAAAATCATAAGATTCAGCGTTTTTAGTATCGAAATTAGGCTTTACTTTATTTAAATCGACGTCGCTACCACGTTCAAAATCCCAAATTAAATCCCCATTAATCACTGCATATAGAGAAAAAATTGCGGTACTTCCATCACTAAAACTAACTTGCACCATAATCTTGTCTACATTTAACAATCCTGAGACTTTGTCTGTTGCGTTTGCAAAATTAGTAAGATCATTCCTGAGATTAGTATTTCCATTATAATGTCTTGCAACTTTATTTTGAATAGAGCTTGAACCAACTAAATCCCATACGCTTCCTGCGATTTCAGACGGCACTTCATCAGCCTTAAGTGATTGTACAGACATCATTACTTGCTTCTTAGCATCAGATAAATTGTAGAAATTATTTAAAACACTTTGTTCTACATTATGGTCTTTAACAGTGACTGAATATGTAGGTACTTTTATACCTTTCATCTTCCCTCCACGCCCATCGGGTTCACCACCAGTCCCAGTAAGGGTTTTGTAACCGCTAAACCTTTTTGAAACTTCGAACTTTTTAATAGTTAATGCTTCTAGATTCATTACGTAAACATCGCGGGTTTTATCAAGCTGAGCATTTGACTTCGCTGAAGTTTTAAACTGCTCATAAGAAAAACAAGTTGAACACTCTGTTGTTAAAGATTGTTCATTAGCTATCGTTGAACTAGAAAAGATACATAGAAGAGATGCGAAAATTACCTTTTTCATTTATTGTCCTTAATCTGTACTACTTTAAAGTTTAAGGTAAATATATTTAAAATAAAAATCAACAAAAGGGGTACAAATACTCATTTTTAACTCACTAACTTTTTAACTCTACATTTAACTAAATAGACTAACATGCTCCATTTCATTGAATTAATTAGCTTTTAATTTCACACTATAGCCTACTCTCCAAAATAGAAAAATAAAGAGATTCAATCTTAAATTCATAGCACTGTTATCACTCTTAACTATCTTCGAAACTTATATAAAATTAGCATTTTTAAAAACCACTACATTAGCTTATTGCGCCAATAAGTATCGCAATTAAAAACCACTACATTAGCTTATTGCGCCAATAAGTATCGCAATTAAAAATCGCGACAAAGCTGCTGCTGTTTGTATTAAGACTTAAAGCAAAGTTTATTTTGGTTGCCAGTGGTACACATAAATAGGTGTTTGGTAGAACCCTTTAAGCTTAATCACTTTAGTTGGTTTATATAAAAGCAAAGCTAAAGTGTTACTCACAATGGTGATGTTTTTAAGCACGTTTTGTTTTAACTTTTCTTCAAGCGCTACCATAGCGCCTGGAAACAAGTAACACACTAGCGTAGACACAGTACGAAATCAGCATTTTTGAAGTCTTTGCAATAGAGAGTAAGATTATTTAAACACTAACTATATTTAGTAATCACTAAAGTTAACACTCCCCACCCAAAACTAAATAAATCAATGCACCCTTTTCAACCATAATGACTCGCTAAAATATAAGAAGAAACTATTAAAATGAGCATTTAAATAACATGATCTTCCTCTAAATTTGCTGTTCAATACTTGTTCGACTATTACTATATTATAGGAACTACATTTACTTGCGGGATGCTTGATGGACCTTAAAAAAGTAAATAAAAAATCTAATTCACCTAGTTCAAATGTAAATATGGACGAAGCCTTTTTAACTCAACTAGTTAGTTGTTTACCCATGGGGGCAATGGTAGTCAATACCGATGCTCAGATCCTTTTTGCCAATAGTCAACTATCTGAAATACTGGGCTATGAGGACTCAGAACTAATAGGGATGAATATAGATAGTTTACTTCCAGCGCAATTTAAAGCGAACCATACCCACTTGATGAGTCAGTTTTTTGCTAACCCTCGAAAACGATTAATGGGTGAAGGCCGTGAGTTATTTGCGAGTCAAAAAAATGGTAAGCAAATCCCAATCGAAATAGGTTTAAATCCGATACACGGACAACAAGAGTTAGTTTTAGCCACACTGGTTGATATATCGCAAAGGCTGCGCGCTAACAATATGTTTCAACGCTCTATTCAAGCTGCACCTCATGGTGTGTTAATAGTAGACCAAGCGGGCATTATTCAAGCGGTTAATCAATCGTTATGTAAATCTTTTGGCTACAGTGAAATAGAGTTACTCGATAAAAAAATGGAAATGCTATTACCGCATCGCTATCAAGGGCACCATTCAGCACTTCGCCATTCATTTCATCGTGAACCCAGTGTCAGAAGTATGGGAGTAGGCAGAGATTTAACCGCCTTACACAAAGACGGAAAAGAATTCCCAGTTGAAGTGGGCCTGAGTCCTTTTATAAACACCAGTGACGAAGACATGGTATTTGTGTCGTTGTTAGATATAACAGAACGAAAACGAATGGAAACCGAGTTAAAAGAAAATAACACAAGTTTGAAGGAGTTTACCTATGTGGCTTCTCATGATTTACGCTCTCCATTGCGGGGTATTTCAAACTTAATTGAATGGATAAAAGAAGATTTGGGCACTACCACGCCTGAAGTAGAATATAACTTAACACGTATTGATGATCGTATTCATAAAATGGAGACGTTAATAGATAATTTATTGGCCTATGCAAGAGCAGGCAAAGCCACTCTAGATACTCAAGTAATCGATATGCATAAGTTAATTTCTAACGTTACCGAACTGTTAGATTTACCGGCTGGAATGAAGCTTCATAAAGACATTCAATTAGATACCATCGTCACTGCATGGACGCCACTTGAAACCGTGGTCCGCAATTTATTAAGTAACGCTATTAAACACCACGACAGTAAAGAGGGAACTATAGAGATTCGTTGTGTAGCAGAAAATACGCTTTGCCATATCACTGTGACTGATGATGGCCCCGGTATCCCAACAGAGGCTTACGAGCGTATTTTTAGTTTGTTTCAAACAACCTCTGATGATAAGTCGGGCTCAGGTATTGGGCTGTCTATTAGTCGGCGTTTGGCACAAGCTCATGGTGGGAGCATTTCAGTAAGCTCAAATGAACCGCAAAAAGGGTCTACATTTCATGTGTGGTGGCCTCGCTTTGCAAGGAAAGAAAATTTATGATCAAAAATCTATCTATACTGCTTGTTGAGGACGACGATGTTGCCGCGGAAGCCGTTACAAGAAGCCTAAAAAAAGTGGATCCTAAAATTAAAATAATTTGGAAACAAAACGGAAAGCTGGCACTAGATGCGTTACGAGAAAAAGCGCAACAAAAAGAAATATCAGAGCCCTACTTAGTATTGCTAGACCTGAATATGCCAGTGATGAATGGCTTTGAATTTTTAGAGCATATTCGTAAAGATGAAAAATTAAACGATACCGTTGTATTTATACTCACGACCTCCAATGAGGATAACGATCGTACTCGCGCGTACCATAATAACGTAGCAGGTTACATGGTTAAACATGCAATTGGCCCGCAGTTTGCCAAATTAGCGACACTTATGGATGCTTATATACATGCCGTTGAGCTTGAATAAGCCATTTTGCAAGAGATATGGATATGATAACTTCAATAGATAATTTTGAAACCTGCGACAGTATTAAACTACTCATTGTTGATGACGATGCGGTTGATAGAGAACAAATACGCCGTATGATATCTCGCTCTAATATACAGGCTAAAATTTCAGAAGCATCTTCTATTGAAAGCTCTATGTCTTACCTTGAGCATAGGGAATTTGATTGCGTCATAGTTGATTACCGATTAGGTATCGGATCGGGGCTTACTCTGCTGGATAATATTAGAAAGTCTGTAAATAACCACTGTGCTGTGATTATGATCACGGGCTTAGGGGATGAAAAAATAGCAGCAGAAGCTATGCGCCTAGGGGCAAGCGATTATTTACTTAAAAATCAATTAAAAAGCGATCAGTTGATACACTCTATATCTAGTTCCATTCAACGCGCAAGCTTAGAAAAAAAACTTCATAACATGGCACATTACGATAGCCTAACAGGCTTAGCAAGCCGCCCAATTTTAATTGATCAACTTCAACAGGCCATTACATCTCAGCAAAAGCTCGCCGTTGCCTATTTAGATTTAGATAACTTTAAACCCATTAATGACAAATATGGTCATGAAACCGGTGATTTCGTGTTGAAAACCATTGCCCAAAGGCTACAAAACACATTACGCAAGGAAGATACACTCGCGCGTATTGGTGGAGATGAGTTTATCCTTTTATTAAGAGGGGCTGCGCACACAATACAAGAATATGAGATTCTGTTACAAGACGTGCTGATTGAGGTAAACGATCCGATAAAATTAGCAGAGTTTTCGTGCTCCGTTCAAATTTCAGTCAGCATCGGCGTTGCACTTCCCAGTGATGATGGCTTAACTTGTGATGACATTTTACGAAGGGCCGATCAAACTATGTACCAAGCAAAAAGATCAGGAACAAACCGGATTCTGTTTTTTGATCCAGAGGAAGAAAGCCTAAGGCATGCAAGACATGATTTGTTATTGGCTGCTGAAAAAGGCATTGCTCGTAAAGAGTTTATTCTACATTATCAACCAAAGGTAAATTTAATGGATCACCAGTTGATTGGCGTTGAAGCCTTAATACGCTGGAATCACCCTACTTTGGGTTTACTTTACCCTGGTCACTTTTCAGAGGCATTAGAGCACCCACACATTGGTATATTAATTGGTGAATGGGTACTTGCTGAGGCCTTAAAACAACATAAAATTTGGACTAGAAATCATCTTTCTATGAGTGTAAATATCTCTCCAGCTCATTTACTTAGTGAGGGCTTTGTTGAAAACCTCAGAGAGTTACTCATCAGCACTAATAATATAAAACCAAAAACCCTCGAATTAGAAATTTTAGAGAGCACCACCATTGGAAACGTTGACCAAGCAGTCGACGTTCTCAATGGCTGTAGAAATTTAGGTGTAAGTATTGCGTTAGACGACTTTGGTACAGGTTACGCCTCTTTGAGTTACTTAAAAAAATTACCTTTAGATACATTAAAAATAGATCAAAGCTTTGTTAAAAAGCTCCTATCAGACCATGAAGACAAGTCCATAGTTACGTGTATCGTGGCGCTAAGTAAAGCATTTGGGTTTAACCTAATAGCAGAGGGGATCGAGTCGCAAGAGCTCGAAAAAGTACTTATAGATATGGGTTGCTATCATGGGCAAGGCTATTATATTGCCAAACCAATGTCTGCAGATAACATGAACTTATGGATAAAAAATATGACATCAACTAAACACTGACCCTAAATAATATCCCTCTATTTGGATTGCCAATGATATACATAAATTGGCGTTTGGTAAAAATCTTTAAGCTTGATAACGTTAGTTGGTTTAAATGAAGGTAAAGCGAAAGTGTTACTCACAATAGTGATTTTATTTTTAACTTTGTCATGCTTTAACTTATCTTCAAGCGCTACCATACCACCAGGAAACAAGTAACATACCAAAGTAGACGCAGAGCTAAGATCGGCATTTTTGAAGTCTTTACGATAGAGGGTAAGATTACCTAAACCCAAACTATATTTAAAAAGCACTGAAACCATCCAAGGAAACCACGATAACTCATAGCCAATAACCTGTTTATTAGGCTGATTTTTGGCAACCGCTATAACGAGCGTCCCCCAACCTGAACCCAAATCAATTAATGCGCCTTTTTCATCCATGCTTATTGCATTAAGCATAGTTTGGCGCGCTTTGCTTGAGCTCATCATCGGTGAAATTCCCGTTTTTAGCGTGCTCCAAATAATAGATAAAGCTATTAGAAGAACTAAAAAGAAAAGTCCGATAGCAATAAAGTCCATACTAACTAACACCTGATAACGGTTGAATATTGATGATTTCACCTGAGCTATTTCGCTTTTACATAATAAAACTAGTGAAACCATTACATAGCGTGCCATTTGTGTAAATTTATTTTATATTTAACACCTGTTTAAAATAAACCACAAAAAAAGCGCCATTTGGCGCTTTTTAGATTAGTAGCAAGGAATTAATGCTTACGCCCTACGCCGTTGCGCACCATGTCTTGGCCGCTTTGGAAAATCTCTTCGGTAATTTCGCGTGCTAATAAAAGTTGTTGCTTGTCATCAAACACGGCTACAAAACGGCTGCCATCGGCATTATTGGTCGCCATACCCACGCCTGCTACGCCGGTTAAACCTAGGCCGCCGTTTTCAACTTGCAGTAAAAAACTTTCAAGTTCAGCGAGTGTATCGATTGCAGTTAGTTTGTTTTCCATTATGGTTACTCTGTGTTGCTCGCCATAGCGAGTCTGTAAATAATATGCAGTTATTTTACAGATCATAGTGGCAAACTTAAACCATCAAACATTAACCTTTATGCATTCCACGAATAGGGTAATTATTATCAGGGTTTTTAATCCAAGTTATACCTCGCAATAAAGTAGACAGATCTGGTCTTACAAATGGATTATTTGAGATATCAACAACTTGTACTGTACCGTGTTCATTCACTACATACACAGCAGGCTCAGCAAATAAATGGTCTGTTTCTTGAGCGTTGCGAGGTTGAGAAACATACAGCCCTAACGCATTCATTTGTTCAGGCTTTAATTCAAACGCAATGGGGTAACTCACTGATAACTTCTCTTTATGTGTTAACAACTGCGCTTCGCTGTCGGCCGATACAGCAATTAAAGAAACTCCAATGTCTTGTAATGACTGTTTAATTTCTTCTAACTGATTTAGATACTGCGTACACATAGGACAATGCTGGCCACGATACACAACCACCATTTGCCAAGCAGCGTCTTGCTGGACACGCCCTAACTCTACTTCGTTACTATTTAGTACAGGGCAATTAATCTTTGGGAAAGGACTCCCCGGAAGAAGTTTATTTGTATACTGTGATGCATTAGTCATTGTGTTTCCTCTCAAAAGTGTGTACTTATATGTGCTTTAAAGCGCGCTAAGTCAGTATCTATATCGGCGTTTTTCATAACATCAAAACAAGCAATGGTAGGCATTGCTGTCATACCAAAAAACTTAAAGTTCATATGCATTGGGAACATTAAGTCGTCAACACTTTTACCATTAAAAAATTCTTCTGAATTGTTAAATGACTCCTCTGGTGCGTTAAATGTGAGTGACATCATATATTTAGTATCTTTAAGTGTGCCACCTGTGCCATAACCGCTTTTTGGGTCGTCCTGGTGACGACCATCGCCATTACACATGGCGCCACCCATACCGGCTGTATACACCTCGTCCATATATCTTTTAAACGAAAATGGCACGCCCATCCAGTTAATAGGTGATTGCAGTAAGACAACGTCAGCCCATTGATGAAGTGCTAATTGTGCCTCTACATCAATACTATCTGTCATAGTTACGGTTTTAACTTCATGGCCTTTTTCTATCAGTATCGATGATGCTACATCAACTAGGGTGGCATTTAATTTGCCCTCTGAAAAAGAATAATATTGGTGTGCATTTATAATGAGTACCTTACTCATGTGATCTCTCCAAAAATAGTACAAAAATTGGTCTTTACTTTAATGTGGTATATAATAGTTACCTGAAGAATAGATTCAATTAGTATACTTTTAGTAACCACCCTATTTTAGAGGTTAAATTTTGGAAAGCTCTATAGAAACAGATAGTAAGGGAAGAAAAAAAGTTTTAAATGCCTGCTTAGAACCTTGTGCTATTGAAAAAGGAATGCGCTTAATTGGCGGGAAGTGGACAAGCTCTATTATTTATCACTTAAAAGATGAACCTGTTCGCTTTAATGATCTAACTCGAATGTTAGGTGGAGCGAGCAAAAAAATGATAGATCAACGTTTAAAAGAGTTAGAGGCCAATAAGATGGTTTTAAGGACGGTGATCAGCACTAGACCTATTGCTGTCACCTACGAGCTCACTGAGTTTGGGCGCTCTGCACTAGGAATTCTTCACGATCTTAGGGTTTGGTCTGAGTCTAATATTTTAGACTAATTACAAAATAAAAACCCCGCAGATGCGGGGTTTTATGTATTAGCTTTGCTTCATTGTGCCTTGTTGCTCAAGGCGGGTATGCCAGCTGAATGCCTCTTCTAAAATATGAGGCGTATGACCGCCACGAACACATGCACGCTCGTAGTAGTCAAGCATGGCGTTGCGATAATCTGGGTGTACACAGTGCTTAATGACTTCAATTGCACGTTCGCGTGGTGCTAAACCACGTAAATCAGCTAGGCCTTGCTCAGTTACTAAAATATCAACATCGTGCTCAGTATGATCAACATGGCTTACCATAGGCACAACACTTGAAATAGCGCCACCTTTGGCAATTGATTTAGTTACAAACACCGATACATGCGCATTACGTGCAAAGTCGCCTGAACCACCAATACCGTTCATCATTTTAGTACCACACACATGGGTTGAGTTAACGTTGCCATATATATCAAACTCAAGTGCGGTGTTAATCGCAATAATACCTAAACGACGCACAATTTCAGGGTGGTTCGACATTTCTTGTGGACGAAGTATTAGCTTATCACGATACTTTTCAAGGTTATTAAATACTTGTGAGTTACAACGCTCTGATAAAATAATTGAACACCCTGATGCAAAATTAAGTTTACCCGCATCAATTAAATCAAAGGTAGAATCTTGTAGTACCTCTGAATACATAGTGAGGTCTTTAAAATCAGAGTCTAATAAACCCATCATTACTGCGTTGGCAATGTTACCTATACCGGCTTGTAATGGGCCTAGGTTTTCAGGCATACGCTCTTGTGCTACTTCTTCTTTAAAAAAGTTCACTAAGTGACGTGCAATAGAGGCTGTATCTGCATCTGGGTCGGTAACGGTTGAAAATGAGTCACTTTGATTGGTAAATACAATACCCACAATTTTAGCCGGATCAATTGGAATTGCAGTACTACCAATGCGGTCATCTACTTTCACTAGCGGCACTGGCGTACGTGTAGGACGATAAGATGGAATATAAATGTCGTGCAGCCCTTCAAGCTCTGGCTGGTGTAACATATTAATTTCTACAATTACCTGTTTGGCAAAAATAGCAAAGCTGGCTGAATTGCCCACTGACGTTGTAGGTACTATGTGGCCTTCTTCGGTAATAGCAACGGCTTCAATGACCGCTACATCAGGCATCGTTAACTGATGATTACGTAGCTGTTCAACGGTTTCAGATAAATGCTGGTCAATAAACATGACCTCACCGTTGTTAATCGCTTTACGTAATGTGCTGTCTACTTGAAATGGCATACGACGCGCTAACGCACCTGATTCAGTTAGTAGCTTATCTAAGTCGTTTCCTAATGACGCGCCCGTCATTAGGTTAATTTTCATTGGGTTTTCACGCACTCGCTCTGCAAGCGCACGTGGTACAGCTTTCGCTTCACCGGCACGAGTAAAACCACTCATACCCACGGTCATACCGTCTTTAATAAATAAACTGGCCTGCTCTGCAGACATTACTTTGTTGTGTAAGTCGCTACGACGAATTCGTTCTAATTGCATTTGGAACCCCTTAAACCCCATTTTTATTTGGCGCTATTCTAAGTATTTCCTTATGCTTCGTAAGCTAGACCTAAGTCTCATTTACGCATTGTTGATATAAAAACATCGCGAAGCGTTTTAATTTTGTACACTTTATTACTTAACTTATTGGTGATAATAAGGTTAAAATACTAAAAAACGCATACAACTATTTAACTCACTGAGTTTAGAAATAAACAAAAACAATTAAAATCAACAGCTTAAAATTTCAATCAGGAAGGTTGAAATTTTTAATTGTATAAAAATTTAGCCGCGCTATGCGGAGCTTACAAAATAATAAACTGTTCATTCATTGGGCAGTAACCTTGTGAGGAATAGAATCCACAATTTAGGTATTAAGGAAAATACATGGATTTGTCTGACGAAGAAATTAACTTTTTATCTGGCTTATTTGAACCTAGTCAAAGTAGTGCATTAATCAATGAAACAAAGTTAACAGTACAAGCATCAATACCAGATGGTATTGCGCATTTACTTGGTCAAGCTAAATTAACCTTATTAGCAGAAGTAGCCCACTACCAACTATGGTTCCCACTTCAATTTAAAACCGATGAATTAGGCCATTTCAGTACTGTATTAGAAGCCCCCGAAGTAATTGACACTAAAGGTATTCAGCGCAGCTGGCGGTTGAGCGAATTAAATATCCAAAGCCAAGGTTTTTGCATTGAATCTATATCTAGCACAGGGATATTTTTAAAACCCACATCAGTACACAGTGAACTTGATGAGTTGCAGAATATGCAATTTATTTTACCCAACGAAGCGGCGATATCATTAGATATAGAACCGGTTAGGCAGAGTAAGTGTGGCATAGCAGCAAAAATTAAACACATTCACCATGGTAAAGAGCAGCTAAGAGCGTATTTATTTGAAGTTCATAAACGTCAATTTTCAAGCCTATACCAGCTAGAGCACAAACAACAAAAATTGGAATTATCAAACTAAAAAAGCCACACAATGTGGCTTTTTTAGTTTATTTTATCGAGTGACTTTTACTTTAAGCGTTTGGCTATATCAGCTACACGTTCGCCGTATAAACGGGCCGTTTCTAAATCGCCTGATGGAATAGCAGATTCATCTGCATCAGTAGGTGATTGCACTAATACGCCAACTGAACCGCCTAAGTTATTGATGTCTTGACGAGTTGATTCCAGTTTATTGGCCGGTGGTAACCCTAGGCTTACCCAAATTCCACCATGTTGCGAAGCCAATGTTTGCATACTAATTAGAGTGACTTGTTTATCGCCATTTAGGCTGCCGCTATTAGTAAACCCGCCAAATATTTTGTCTTTCCACCCCATGGTAAACCATACTTTAGAGGTAGCATCAACAAACTTTTTAAACTGCCAAGGATATGAGCCCATATAGGTAGGTGCACCAAAAATAATGGCATCTGCATTGTTTAATGCATCCCAATCGGTGTCTTTTATGTCGCCATTCTCATCGATTGCAATAAGCTGAGCGTTTGCTCCATCAGCTACAAATTCAGCCACTTTTTTGGTATGGCCATATCCCGAAAAATAAATAACCGCTACTTTACTCATGAACCTTCCTTTTGTTGTGATTTAATAAACACGCTTTAAATATAGTATGGCCGCTAAAGTTAAAATCAACTAAGCAGCGTGTTTAATTAAATTAGCTTGCGTGGCATTAAATTAAAAGGTACTCACTGCAATTTCTAAATTACTCACCGCACAGCCATACTGCGCAGCACTAATACGATGATATGCCGACTCAGGCGTGGTAGATAAACTAATAATAAACTCATCTTGCTGGCCAACAGCCGTTTGTTCTTGGCTAAGGCACATGGCTTGCGTTAAAGAGCGTAATTTGGCCTGCGTTAAAATACTGCCAAAACGCTGAACTGGTAAAGGCGGTATTTTAATTGCTGGTAATGCTTGGCTAATACTGCGCTGACTTAAGGTAAAATCGTTATTTTTAATATCAATCACACTGCCCACAGGCCAATAAGAGTAACTATAGGTTTTAGTTTTAGCCTGAGCTTGCCCTGTTGATTTAACCATCACTACACCATTTTTGCCAATTACGGTCATTAAATTGCCAGCTTCAGATTTAATCACCACTAAGGCTGTGGTTTCGTCTACACCAAAACCGAATGTCGGCTGATCTTGGTTTGCGCTTAAGTCGTCGAGCAAAGTGCCTAGTCTTAATGTACGGTTTCGCTCGCTAAAGTGTGTATCGAGTACACCGTAACTAAATGTGCCTAAACCCCCAAAGCGGTTGTAAGTTAAACTATCGCTGTTTGAGCGTTCACTTGGGGCATCAATGGCTTGTGCGCCTTCTTTCAATGCCGACAAGCTAGTGCCATTGGTGATCATCACCACATTCCCGGCGTGGGCTTGCCCACCACTTTGCACCGCGGTACCTGCACTTGTTCCAACAATAACAGGGCGAGACTGTAATGCTTTTGTCCAAGGGTAAGGCTGGTTATTTTCATCAAATAATACTTTTCGAGTTAGGCTTTGATCGCCACCATTAAACATCACACCGGTACTGTTTTTTATTAGCTCTACTAAAGCGTCGGTGCCTTTTTTACACAATTGATATTCAGCTTGTGTGCGATCAGGGTAAATATGTTCGCGTTGATATAGCCCCATTTCGGAGTGCCTAAGCGTGGTTAAATCATCACACTTGTTGGTGGTTATTGCTTTAGCAAGCGCAGGGGTTAATGCAAGCCATTGCGAATTTACATTAGGGAAGCTTAGTAATCCTTCATAAAAATCAGCAGATTCATAAGGGTCTCTGCTTGAGGCGGTAATGGCTAGCATACTCGGGTTAGTATCATTAACTTTTAAACTTCCCGATATAAACTGCAAAATCTCTGTCGCTGCCGATTCGCTATTAAGCGCAGTATTTACCTGCTCTTTTAGTCGCTTGTTGTCGCTTTTTATTTGAGCTACTTCAAGCATATCTATTACAAAATTGTATTCTTGATCCGATAAACTATTGAGCTGTTTGCTATCAATATCGCGCCACAACCATAACAACTCTTTTTTCGATAACGTGGGCGATGATTTAGCCTGCATTGTTGCTAAATTTTTAATAGTATTGTTTTTAGCTTGGCTATTTTCACTAGGCCACTGTTGCTTTATTTGACTAATTTTAGTGTGAGAGAGCGCAAATACATTATGCGTTTTACCCGAAATTTGAGTATTTTTTTCACAGTTTTTAGGGCTTAAACTGGCACATGTTGTGAGAGCCCCCCCCACTAACACGAGAGTTTGACTAGGCTCTTTTGCGCTTAACTGTAGCGAAAAAGCAATTAAAATTGAGTAAAAAGCGGTTATTATTCGCGATTTAACTAACCGCTTGTTTGGTAAATTTATTCGTTCCATTATGTTACACTCATGTAAAAAATTATAAGAAATAACTTGCGAGAGCGTCTCTCACTTGCTATAAAAAAAAGGAACTTTAAAACGCGAGTAAGCTAGCACCCATTTGCTAGCTTTGTCAAAAACCTTTTTGGAAAGAGAATTATGTTTAAAAAAGCAACATTGCTTACAACATATTTCTACTCACCACACTACCTTTCGGAGTGGTTTGACGAGTAGCCCACCACCTCACTAATTTCTGTGAGGGGCTCAGCGTGTCATTTCACCATTGCCCTGTCTAAAAACCATAATAATTAAAGCCTTAAGAAATATTAAACCTATTTCTGCGCGCTTAAAAAAGACAAAAGGTACTACAATGTTTCGTCAACTAACTATTGCGGCCACAGTAAGCGCTTTACTGAGCCCTGTCACTTGTGTGTATGCACAAGAAACTCAAACTGATACCAACATTGAACGAGTAGAAGTAACAGGATCTCGCTTAAAAGGCGTTGATCTGGAAGGCACTATTCCACTAACCGTGTTAGACCAAGATGCAATCAAACGCTCTGGTGCTAATACCATTCATGAATTACTCAAAGATTTATCTGTATTTAAAGGCGGAAGCGGTACATTTTCAACCTCTGAAAGTGGCGGTACGTCTACCTCAACACCAGCAGGTCAATCAGCAGCGAGCTTAAGAGGCATGGGGCCATCGGCAACGCTGACATTAATAAATGGGCGAAGAGTTGCGCCTAGTTCATTTGCTGCAGGTACTGAAAACTTTGTAGATGTGAATTCTATTCCTCTAGCGGCCATTGAACGTATTGATATTTTAGCCACCGGTGCATCAGCCGTTTATGGTGCCGATGCTGTAGCGGGTGTTATTAACTACATTTTAAAAGATGATTTTGAAGGCGCTGAAATCAATACTTCGTTTGCCGATAGCTTTGATCAACATGACGAAAGTAAAAAACAATTAAACTTAGTGTATGGTACAAAAATAGGCGAGAGTAACTTAACGGTATTTGCAGATATATACGACCGTAACGCTTTCAAAGCGACCGATCGTAATTACACGGCCTCTCCCTCTTTAGTGAATGGTTACTCCTATTTACCTAAGCTGGAGAACTCACCTAATATTTATTATTTCAGCAGCCGAGATGGTAACGAACTTCCATCACCAAACTGCAAAACCGAGTTAGTTACTACTGAATTTGATGAACAAATTTGTGCTTACTACCCTAATCAAGATGATTACCTAGAAACGCCATTTGAAAGCCTTTCAACCGGCTTTATGTTTAATAGTGAGCTTGGTGGTCTACAATGGCATACTGATTTTTTTTACAGTCAGACCAAGGCAAAAGCGTACTCATCGCCCTCACCTATTAACCAAATTAATGACGACGACGGCCCGTATGTTTTAGAAGACGCCTTATTTATTTACGATAATGCCGATGGTAGTAATGATTTATTAGATCAACTCTACATTGACCCATTTGATACCCAAAGTGGTCGAGAAGTGTATGGTTTTGCATTTGATGCGCGCTTTAATGCCCCAAGAACGGTGGAAGTAGAAACGAAAAACTTTCGCTTAGTAAGTAGCCTAAGTGGTGAAATTGGTGATTGGGGTTGGGAATCTGGTGTTACTCTTTCTCGCTCACGTTCAGAGCAAGAAGCGATTGCAGGGGTTTATAATCGTTACCAGTTTCATGGCGCGATCACCGGCGAGCTGTGTTCAGACGGTACGCTGGCAAGTTATGACGGTACTGACTTAAATTGTGCATCTGGGGAGTTGCTGCCTTTTTACAACCCTTTCCTTCAAGGCGACGCCGCTAATGATGCCGTTTTGGCAACAGCGCAAGCTCGCCCAACACGCAGTGGAGAAAGTACTGTTTACGGCTGGGATGCTAACTTTAATGGTGAACTATTTACCTTTAACGACCTACCAGCCTATGCCTCATTTGGGGTAGAAGCACGACGTGAAGAGCTAAGCGACATTCCTTCGCTTAATTCACAAGCTCAAGCAGACAAAGACTACCTTGTTGATGTATTTGGCTTTGGCTCTAGCTTATCAGAAGCCGATCGCACTCAATATGCCGCCTTTGCTGAATTAAGTATTTCACTGAGTGAGCAAATAGAGCTACAAGCAGCGGGTCGATACGATCATTACGATGATTTTGGTGGCACCTTTAATCCAAAAATAGGTTTGAGCTATCGCCCGACTGATTCGTTAGTTGTTCGTGGTTCATGGTCAACCTCGTTTAGAGCACCATCATTAACTCAAGCTGGCGTTAAATTAAGAACCACGCAATCTACTTTTGACTGTGGTGCCAACCAAGCTGTAGCCGATTTATACTGTATGGGTGATGGCACCCAAGTGAGTGTTAATTCGTTAGAGTTAGGTAACCCTAATCTAAATGCAGAAGAATCTGAGGCTATCAGTGTTGGCTTTGCATGGAGTCCCTCGGCTAATACTAATTTAACCCTTGATTATTGGCAGTTTGATCACGAAGAAGTAATCGATACCAACATGACCGCAGTGCTCGACCGCGCCATAACCGATGCGTCACTTCGTCACTGTGGCATTGTACCACCGGGCGAGCAAGGCATATCGTACGATGAAGCATTATGTGATGTCACCGACAACAGTGGTTTAAACATAGAGCAAGACGGCGCTAATTTAACTGAGATTTTAAGCAGTTATATAGATGAATTTAACCCACGTGATGACGAGCTATTTTTACCGCTGTTTCGCGATCATGCAATCCCACTTGAAAACACTGGGTCACAAACACTAGCTGGCATAGACTTTAAGTTTGACCATAGGTTTGTATTACCAAGCGGCGATTTGACCTTTGCGTTTGACGGTACTCATTACCTTGAGTTTGAACGTAATAAACCGGGGTCTGACTCGTTAGAGAAGTTGGTAGGAACTTATCGTTATCCTGAAAATGTTGCGCGTATGTCAATAGATTGGGAAGCGCAAAATTACTACCTTAACTTAGGTGCAAACTACACCAGCAGCTACGAAGATGATATAGAAGGCCTGCGTGGTCGTGAAATTGATGAGCTAGATTCGCTTGGCGTATTAGACTCAAAAGGTGAGCATCAGGTTGATGACTGGCTCGTTTGGGATTTATCAGCGGGTTTTTATGTTAATAAATCGCTGACTTTGCGCGCGCGCATCAATAATATTTTTGATAAAGAGCCACCCACTCTTTATGGCTCAAGCCGTGGCTTTGATTCAATTAATCATAATGCCCTAGGTGCTAATTATAAATTAAGTATTAGCTACCGTTTTTAACCACTTAGCCGCAAAGCAAACGCTTTGCGGCCTTCCTTTTATTACTGGTCATGGCTACAGTGACACTGCCTATTAAGTGCTAAAGTACGTTTAAGCGTTTATTTACGCATCAACACAATGACCTTTTATTAAAGTGAAATTATGAAACAAAAACAATTTTCTATGCCAGATGCAAGCATCATTTTGCTGTGTGTGGCAGTGGTTGCCTATATGGCCACGGTATTTATTACCCCTGGGGTATTTAATGCAGAATCTGGTAGCCACACTGTGCAGCTTTCACAATATCAAGCCGTTAACGACCAACAATCACCACCTGTTTTTGCACAAGGTGGCGACATTGGTTTAGCAAATGTATTGTTTGAAGGCTTAGTGTCGGGTGATAAATATGGTGCAGCTATTGGCGTAATGGCGTTTATTTTAATCACTGGCGGTGCCTTTGGCATTATTATGAAAACCGGCGCGATTAATAACGGCATTATGGCACTTATTAATAAAACCAAGCGGGTTGAATGGCTGTTTATTCCCTTACTGTTTTTACTATTTTCGTTAGGCGGCGCGGTATTTGGGATGGGCGAAGAGGCTATTGCATTTTGTATTGTGCTGCTCCCTATTATGCAACAACTTGGCTACGACGCTAAAGTCACTGTCCTTACAACTTACGTGGCCACGCAAATAGGCTTTGCCACCTCATGGATGAACCCTTTTAGCATTGCTATAGCGCAATCGATAGCTGAAATCCCAGTATTTTCTGGTGCGGGCTTTCGTATGTTAGCGTGGGCTTGTTTTACCCTTGTAGGCCTCGTGTTTACAATGCGCTATGCAAAACGGATAAAAACACAATCCCAAAAAACGGGTGATCAGCCAACGATTAAACTCAGCCTAGCCGATGCACTCACATTATTAGTGTTTGTATTGGGCATAGCCTGGGTTGTATGGGGGGTGATGGCGCGCCAATATTATATTCCTGAGCTTGCTGCACAGTTTTTTTGTATTGGCCTTATCAGTGCAATAATTGCCATCGTGTTTAAAAAGCTAACCGCGAATGAGTGCGCGGAAGCGTTTAAACACGGTGCACAAGAATTATTGCCAGCGGCGTTATTAGTCGCACTGGCTAAAGGCATTGTATTACTATTAGGCGGTAGTGATTTAACCACTCCCTCAACTCTCAACACCCTGCTTTATTACTGTGCAAGTAGCATAGCCAGTGTGCCAGATTACATTGCAGCTTGGGGAATGCTGGTGTTTCAAAGTGTATTTAACTTTTTTGTTTCATCGGGTTCAGGCCAAGCTGCCATCACTATGCCGCTGATGTCTCCACTTGGCGATTTGCTCAATGTATCAAGGCAAATTGTAGTATTGGCCTTTCAATTAGGCGATGGATTAACCAACATTTTAATTCCCACCTCAGCTAGTTTAATTGGTTGTTTAGGTGTGGTGAAATTAGATTGGGGAGAATGGGCTGCGTTTATTTGGCGCTTTGCTCTAGCACTTTTTGTATTAGCAAGCGGCTTTATATTTCTTGCTTACTTTATTAATTATCAATAAAAAGAATTTGTTATGTTAACTTTAATTCAAGGTGCAAACGTTTATGCACCTACCTACCTAGGCACACAAGATGTTTTAATTGGCGGTGGTAAAATCATTGCTATTGACGAAAATATAATCCTCGACAGCAGTGTACTCGTCAAACGAATTGACGGTAAAAATAAGCTTGTTACGCCGGGGTTTGTTGACTCGTTAGTGCATATTACCGGTGGCGGTGGCGAAGCTGGATTTGCCAGCCGTACCCCTGAAATGAACCTAACCGATGCAACCCTATCGGGCACTACCACAGTGGTGGGCGCACTGGGTACCGACTCAAGCTCACGTACGCTTACCAATTTGATTGCCAAAGCAAAAGGCCTAAAAGAGCAAGGGCTGAATGTATTTTGCCATACCGGTTCGTATCATTTACCCGCTAAAACTCTTACTCGCTCAATCACTGACGACATCATGTATATAGAGGAGTTTATAGGTGTTGGCGAAGTGGCTATTTCTGATCATCGCAGTAGCCAACCTACGGTCCAGCAATTGGCAGAATTGGCAGCCGAGGCCAAAGTAGCCGGTATGCTCAGTGGTAAAAAAGGCACTGTAAGTATTCACGTCGGCCCTGTTGATAGTCACTTGAGTATTTTGCATCAGGTGGCTCAGCAAAGTGATATTAAGCTTAAACAGTTTTATCCTACGCATATGAACCGTAATAAAGGACTTCTTGATGCCGGTATTCACTTTTGTGATCAAGGCGGTACTATCGACTTTACCACCAGCACCACCGACTACGATTTAGCACATGGTGAATATGCAGCAGCCCATGCCCTTGCCTACTGCTTAGAACAAGGCGTAGCACCAAATCAACTCACTATGAGCTCAGATGGCCATGCTAGTTTACCTATTTTTGATAAAGACTTTAATTTATTAGGGCTTGAGGTGGGCAAAGAGGCATCCCTACTGAGTTCGTTTCAGCAAGCAGTCAAAGAATATAACGTCCCTATAGAGCAGGCTTTAATGAGCATAACCAGTAACCCTGCCGATATTTTAGGACTTGATAAAGGCCGCCTTAAAGCAACAAGCGACGCGGATGTTGTCCTTCTTGATAAAGAGACCTTAACCCCTGAGTATGTATGGGCTAACGGCACTTTAATGGTGCAAAACACCCATGCAGTCATAAAAGGAGTGTTCGAGTAACACGCAATGCTGCTGAGAATGCTCAGCAGCATAAAATGCTAGATACTGAGTTATCCTAAGTGCCCACTTTCATAAATTGGGGTTACCCAATATTTTAACGGCGTGTACTTACAAACAGGACTTAGCGCCGTTTTTACTATGGCAAGTTCTGATAATAAAATATGCACCTCAAATTGATAAAAACTGCGATGCCCTTCTACTTGCTCGGCAATATCAAACTCGCTGTGCTCTTTGCTATAGCCTTGAATTTTTTTTAAGTTAAAGCCGGTTATACAGTCTATGCCTATTAATATATCAACTACGTCATCTTTTATATTTGTGGGTGCATTTAGGGTAAAAAGTAACTGTTCAGCCATGTTTCTTCTCCAACCAACCATAAAAGATAGGTAATAAATAAAGTGTTGTAATAGTGGAGGTAATTAACCCGCCAATAACTACGATAGCTAATGGCTTTTGTATTTCAGCCCCTGGACCTGTTGCAAACACCAACGGCAATAAACCAAACATAGCGGTTGTCGCGGTCATTAATACAGGGCGTAGCCGCCTACTAGCACCATCTAAAATGCACTGCGTTACATTTGCAGCAAACATTTTAGTTTGTTCAAAATAGCTGATCATCACAATCGCATTAAGTACGGCTACCCCCAATAGGGCAACAAACCCTACCGATGCAGGCACCGATAAATATTCATTACTAATATACAAAGCAATCACCCCGCCCATCAGCGCAAACGGGATATTGGCAATAATCAGCATTGATTTAGATAGCGATTTAAAGGTAGTAAATAAAATAATAAATATTAATATTAACGCCACAGGAATGAGTACTAATAAATTTTGCGTTGCGCGTTGCTGACTTTCAAACTCGCCACCAAAAGATAAAGTAAATCCACTGGGTAACTTTATATTACTGCTAATTTTAGCTTTAAGTTCATTCACGTAACTCACCACATCACGGTTATCTACGTTAACGCTAACTGAGGCAAAGCGCTTAGCCTTTTCGCGCTCTATTAACAATGGCCCTGTTTTAAAACCAATACTAGCAACGTCTTCAAGCGGCATTAAGCTATTATCTGGCATTAAAATAAGACTGTTTTTGAGCGCTTGAATAGAAGATAAATCCACTAATTGGTTTTTAGCTGTAGCACCATTAAATACAATCGGAATAACGCGATTGCCCTCTTGCAACGTAGATACCTGTAATCCCTCAAGCTGAGACTTTAGATACTCACTTAATGTTTGCGTTGTTAAACCAAATTGGCTCGCAACTTCAGCGTTAAGCTTAATATTAACGTATTTGCCCCCTTCAATAAGCGCCATTTGCACATCACTTGCCCCCTCAATACGATTTGCAAGCGCAGTGATTTTTTCTGCAAGCGATGACAAGGTTGCAATGTCGTTACCAAACACTTTAATTGAAATATCGCCAGTGCCACCAGTTAGCATTTCTGATACACGCATTTGAATAGGTTGAGTAAAGCCAATATTAACACCTGGAAATTGCGCAAGCGTTTGGCGAATATGCTCTATTAGTTGCGCTTTTGTAGCAAAGCGCCATTGCTCTTTTGGTGCTAGCTCCATAAACACATCGGTTTCGTTTAATCCCATAGGATCAAGCCCCAGTTCATCCGATCCAGTGCGCGCGACAATTTGCACTATTTCAGGAGTGTTTTTTAATAAGGTGGCTTCAATTTGCTTGTCTATATCAAGGGAAGCCTGTAGTGAAATACTGGGAGATTTTTCAAGTTGAACAATAATGTCGCCTTCATCTAGCACTGGCATAAAGCTTTTACCAAGTCCCTGAAATAACACGCCACTGAGGATCAGTACCATTATTGAAGTAACACTTATTAGCATTGGCTTTTTAATCGCCTCAGCAAGGGTTTTACTATAAAAGCCTTGTAACAACGTCACCATTTTAGGCTGTTTAACGGGTTCATTTTTCAACAATAGCGAGGCTAAAATAGGAATAACTGTAAGCGATAACAATAGTGCACTTAACATAGCAAATACGATAGTGAGCGCTACAGGGGTAAATAATTTCCCCTCAAGCCCGGTGAGCATTAACAGTGGTGAAAATACAATAATAATAATGATAGTGCCTGAAAAAACCGGTGCAGCAACCTCTTTACAGGCGCGATAAATAACATGTAGCCTAGGTAAATGTTGATTATTAGCCAGCCGATTTAAAATATTTTCAACAATCACAACCGATGAATCCACCAGCATACCAATTGCTATCACTAAGCCCCCTAAGCTCATTAGATTGGCTGATAAATTAAACTGTTTCATCATAATGAAAGTTAACAGCGCCGACATAGGTAATGATAACGACACCACTAAAGAGGAGCGAATATCCCCTAAAAACAACGCCAATAATACAATTACTAAAATGATAGCTTGGCCTAATACGCCGGTAATTGTGCTAATTGCGGTGTTAATAAGATTAGAACGATCGTAAAACACGTTTATGCTGGTACCTTGCGGCAGTGAGGCTTCGATTTGGCGCAGTTTACTTTTTACCTCTGTCACCACTTGCGCTGTGTTACTATTTTTAAGCGCAATAATTAACCCTTGCACAGCTTCTTCGCTATTTTTAGTCACTGCTCCATAACGAGTTAAACTTCCGACATCAACATTGGCCACATCGCTTAAGCGGATCACTTTATTTTGTGTTGATTTAACGACTGTATTTTTGATGGCCTCTAAATCGCTATATTTACCCTCAGTACGCAAAATTAACGTATCGTTGCCTTTTTCTAAGCGCCCTATGCCACCATTTTGATTGGTTTGCACTATCGCCTCTCGCAGTTGTAAAAAGCTAACTTGATGCTGCTGCATTAATAAGTTGTTGGGGGCGATAGCAAACGTTTTTGCATACCCGCCTAAGCTATTTACATCGGCTACGCCACTCACGGTTCTTAGTAATGGGCGTATTTGCCAATCAAGTAACTCTCTTTTTTCAATCAGCGATAAATTAGGGCTTTCTATGGTAAACATAAACACTTCAGACAGCGGCGTACTCATTGGTGCCATACCACCACTAATATTGGCAGGTAAGCTAGGTAAAATATTTAACAGCCGCTCGTTTACCTGTTGGCGCGCCCAGTAAATGTCAGTACCTTGTTTAAAGTCAATGGTAATATCGGTAATCGAATACTTGGTGGTAGAGCGCAGCATTTGCTGAGCAGGAATGCCCAGTAGTTCGGTTTCAATAATGCGCGTTACTTGGGATTCAATTTCAAGGGCGTTCATACCCGGTAATTTATAAACAATTTTTACTTGAGTAGGCGATATTTCAGGAAATGCATCCACCGGAATACTCAACCACGAGCGAGCCCCTATAACCATCGCAATAATGGCAAAAATACTAACAAACAATCGCTGCGTTAGTGAAAACTTAATAAGCAGGTTCAACATTTATTCTCTCCCTAAATGCAACAGCATTCCCTGCAATGCACTTACTGAGCTAATTAATACTTGTCGGTTATTTAAGGGGATATTGGCGCTAAAAATAAAATCTTGATTACGTGAACCAATTAACTGTACAGGCACAAACTCAAGATGTTCGTCAGCTTTAATGGCAATATAATTGGTATTTTCAAACTCAAATAGTGCCGATTTAGCAACGCTGTAACCCGTTATTTTTTTAACCGGAACCGCTTTAATACTCTGCCCTATAGTTAAGTTACATTGTGCAGAGCTTGGTGATGCCCAAATAGTTTGATGGTACTTATTAGCAATACTGTCTACGCTTTTAATAGTGAGTTGGCACTGATCAGAAACCCTAAAATAAGACACTCCTTTGCCCAAACTAATAGGAACAGTAAACTTAACCTCAATACTGTTAGGGTCGAGGATGTCGAATGCTCGTTCACCTAACATACGATTTGCCGCTTGAGTAGGAAATTGCAATATCCCTGCTTTTGGGCTGATCAAACTTACGTTTGCTTGTTCATCAATCTGCAGGTAGCTCATTTGGTGATTTAAATGTTCAAAACTTAGTTTGGCTGCATAGTAGCTTTGCGTAATAGTGACCCACTCAGAGCTTCTAATAATTTTATTTTTAAGGTGCACCTTGTTTATATCATAATGGCTCTTAGCTACATTAAGCATGTCTTTTGCTGATTGGTAAGTGTCTAAAAAGTGCTGGACGTCACTACCTTGAATGGTTGCCACAATAGCGCCTTTTTTTAAATGACTCCCATTAGCGTATAAATAATTAATTTGCGCGACATCAAATGCAAACAATACCGTGTAATTAACACCCGGCTTATAACTTACTTGCCCCATTACACTTTGAGCATCAATAAAGTCAGTAGCATGAGTGGTGGCAAACTGAGTATCAAACCCGCTTAACTCGCTAATCGGAATGGGAGCAAGCGTTTGCGCGGCTGACACACGGCTAATAGTTAAACAGGTCAGCACAGCAATAAATAATAACGCGTTAGAGTGTTGCACAAAATTACATCGTATTTTTGTATAATTTAACTGCATTTGGTTTGTCCGCATGTGATTAATTTTATAGAATAACCATGCCCTTTTTACGGGGTTACCGCATCAGGCATACGCCTTAACATGCCAATAAACCTTAATTTTTGTATCACAGTACATATGTCCATTGTAAATTTAACTTACTGATAATAGAGACTTTAATGAGAGATAAAATAATTGCAGCAACACTATTGATGATCATGGTGTTAAATTTTTTTGACGTGATCATGGATTTAAAATTAGGAGTGCCGCAGTGGCATATTTTTACTGAGAGTTTAATTGTGGTTATTTCTGGCTTAGGTGCTCTGTATTTAATTAAAGATATTAACGCACGAACCAAAAAAATTAATAACCTCAAGCGCGAGTTAAACAACTCTGTGACTCAGCTAAACAATATATCGCAGGAAATGAAAGACGCGCGCCATCAATACAGTGGTATTATACAAACTCAATTTTCTCAGTGGACACTCACTCGTAGCGAGCAGGAAGTAGCTATGCTATTACTCAAAGGGCTTAGCTTTAAAGAAATTAGCGCGCTTAGAAGCACTAAAGAAAAAACAGTACGCCAACAAGCTTCAGATATATATAGTAAAGCGGATGTAGAGGGCAGACATGAGTTTGCCGCATGGTTTTTAGAAGACTTTATGCAACAAAGGCACTATCCGCATTCAAGCTCAGCCATTAACTAATGCAGTGACTAACGCATATACTTGCGCGCTATTTTAGTCAGCATTAAAGTGGCAGCTAAATTTCGCCATTATGACTCAGGACTTTAAAGCTCAAGGCCATATTTTAGAAAATAGTAATTACGTTGTATTAGTAGTTAATTATATCGTTACAGAAACGATTATGTTTTTAATAAAAATGGGCCCAATTACAGCAAAGCCTCAATCTGATTTAGACTAATAATGACGCAATTTTTAACAATACTCGTTTTTGAAAGTTACTTTTACCTATAAAAAAACGCCTTAGCTTAATAAACTAAGGCGTTTTAGTGTTATACGCTTAAATTAAAAAGTATATTTTGCACCTAAAGATAGGCGGCGTCCTTTAACATCGAAAAATTCTCCATCGTCGTAAGTGAACGGGTTACGTGGTGGTTCACGGTCAAATATATTGTTAACACCAACACGTAACTGTAGCTCATCCATTAGATAAGTTTTGTACATGAAATCAAATGTTGTGTAAGACGGGATATCATTGTAGTTGTTATCTTCAATGGTCCAGTCGTTATCATTAACAGTTGCATGACGATAGTTCATGGTTAGCACATACGCTGAGTCATCATGAGAATAAACGGCATTAAAACGGCCCTTCCAACGAGGTGAAGCTATTTCGCCTACATCAGTTCTAAAATCTTCAGCACGGCCTGTAGAGTTATTGTTGTCCTCTATTAGGTAAGTTGCTGTTAGTTTCAATGCTAAGTCACCAGAGAACAACTCAGTGCGGTATGCAGATTCAACATCTACGCCTTTTTTGTTAATAACTGCGGCATTTATAGGACGAGTAAAGAAGTTTTCAATTTCACCCGTTTCTTTATTACGCACAACGTTACTGCAGAAAGGATTATCTAAAGATGACGATTCATAACAAAGCTCAACACTGTTACGGCCAAAGTATTCAATAGCGCCTTCTACTTCGAATGACCAGTAATCAAGCGTTATATCTAGCCCTTCCACGAACTCAGGTGTATAAATTAAGCCAATGGTGTAATCGTTAGATGTTTCATTTTCAAGGTTTTGGTTACCTTGAATATAGCCTGGCAAGCTCCCACCTGAAAGCCATTCATCTGATGGCATCCAGCCTTCAGGAAGCCCTGCGGCTTGGCAGTTTTTGATTACATTATCTTTATATTTACTGCCTGATTCAGCGATAGAGTCAGCTCTACATACATCCGCGCGACCTGAGCTAAACGTTTTTGAGTTAGGCGTGAATAAATCCCCTAGGTTGGGAGCGCGTACTGATTTAGAACGGTTTAAGCGTATACGTAACTCATCAGTTACACCCCAGTTTAGGGCTAATTTCCAGGCATTATCTTCACCCGTTACCGAGTAATCCATGTAACGAAATGCTGTTTCAAGGGTTAAATCCGTTGTTAGGAAGGTTTCTTCTAATAATGGAATTGAAATTTCAGCTGAGAGCTCATTTACATCAATCTCACCATCCATTGGAAGGCTTGAATTACCAAAAATTAAGCCTTTTTGCATATTTTCAGACGGTGTAATAGTTGCTGACTCACGGCGGTGCTCAGCGGTAAATGCAGCTGCAACATAACCGGCAGGTAGCTCAAATAAGGCGCCATCTACAGTAACAGCAAACACGGCTTGATCGTGTTGTGCAAAGCGCGTTGCATCAGTCGCTATATAGTCTAACTGTGCTTGTGTTGCCGAAGTCGCGCCCATTGTGTTAAATGGTGTACAACCAGAGATAGCCCCAATAACTTCGCCGTCTGCATTACGCTTAGCACATACTACATTGCCTTGGTATTCAACGGCATCAATAGAGTTAGCCAAGTTTTGCGTTAATACTTCGCCAGTCCAAAGAGTATCTTGCTCGATGCGACCAAATTGTGCGTAAGCAGAGTAGCCCCAGTCATCACTTAATATACCTTCAGCGCCTATTGAAGTACGGAATACTTCACGCTCTTGGTTATATGCACGATCGCCCCATAAGTTTTCGTTAGCTTGGCGAAGTGTGACTGATGTCAGCCCATTGTCGTCCATTACTTTAGCCATATCGCTTTTTATAAATGCATTGTCGCGACGTATTGTATGGCGGAAGAAGGCTGGAGAGCTCTCTGTGGTTGCATCAGTTTTTGAATAAGTAAAGTCAAAAGTAAGTGCATGGTCGTCATTAAGTTCATAAGTACCATACGCTGAAGCAATCATACGCTCTAGTGGCGTTTGAAAGTACTCTTTATAGCCGTGGCCAAAAACACCATCGCCTTGATTTTGACCATCTTGGAAGTAGCCTGTAGCGTCTCGCCCAACTCCTGGGTTTGGAATACGACCTAAACCATAGTCAAACGGTTTTAGGTTACCATTTGCATCAAAAGTGTAGTGGTGATTGTCATAGCCGTTATCAACAAAGGCGTCTTTGGTAAAAAAGTCACCACCTTCTGAGTAGTAAGCAAGGCCAGTTGGTTGACCTAAAACAACACGTGAAGGGATACCGTCGTCACCACTTGTATTTGCAGGGTTTGCGAATGAGTTCACAGGGTTACGGTAAAAATCACGGCTCAGCTTGCCATAGCTTTTGTTTTCTGTGTAATTAAATGAAGCAATAAAAGAGAGTTTATCGCCTTCCATACCACCTGTAATTGAGAAGTTGTTTTGCTCGCCGCCACTTTGCTCTGGACGTACAGTAGAAACATCAAGTTCAATCCCATCCATTGATTTTTTAGTAATGATATTTACAACACCCGCTACAGCATCTGCACCGTAAACGGCTGCAGCACCACCTGTAGCAATCTCGATACGCTCAATCATTGTGGTAGGAATGTTGTTTAAATCAACTGCAGTGTCACCCACAGAACCAGGCACAAAGCGACGGCCATTAACAAGCACTAATGTACGCTCTGATCCCAAACCACGAAGATCGGTTGTGTTAAGACCTGACGCATAAATAGTGTTAGTCGTTGTTTCTGGTGATAGGCCAACCGTAGCTTGTGGCATTTCTGCAAGCAAATCATTAACGTTAGTAATACCTTGGTTTTCCATCTCAACACCGCTGATCACAGTCACAGGCGTTGGCGAGGTTAGGTTAAAGCGCTTGATTTTTGAACCAGTCACTTGAATGCGTTCAACTGGTTTAGCATCTGCTGTTGACTGAGCGAATGCACTCGATGCGCCAATAGCACCTGTTACAAGTACTGTATTAACTGCTGCTGCGATAAGATTTCTTTTTTTCAACATAACACCTTTCTTTTTACAGAGTGACTTAGTTTGTGATCTCTGCTAGTTAGCCTGAGGAAAAGTTACTTTTGCTAAGCCATTATTTACATGAACGTTAAATATATGCCTTACAATGTAACCAAATGTAATTTATCAGCATTTTTAACACAGGAATAAAGTTGAGTCTCACCAGCCAACAATGTGTCAAATGTTAAAGATAAGTTTTTTATGTTTTTTTTATGAATAATTATTGGTAACGCGCTAATTTAAAATGATTTTTTTTGTAAAAATAGATTTACGAACCCAGCATTAACGTAAACACCATCAAAAAAAACAAGCCAAATTAACCTCTTGATAATATTATATAAATATAAAAGCTTTATTTTTGATCAATAATGTTAAAAACGCTCAAAAACTAGCGTTCACTTTTTGTGCGCTTGGTTCTTTTTAGGGAACTTTATTTAGAGGGCTTACTTTTAATGGTTAATTAAACCTCGATGCGCGCACTTTTTAACCGGGCGTTTCTTCGTTAACAACATCGTTTATAGCAAAATCGAGTTTGATACTTGCACTCGTATTTTTTAGCAATTTAGGTATAGTTGCTGCAATATTTTAATAAATCGGATTTTACATGACTCACTCTACTTATCCTATTGGCACACCCGGCAAGCAATGGAATCACGAGGATAAAGCGCATTGGCTGGCATGCCAAAGTATCAAGCGAAGCTATCAACAAGAAGTCGTAACATTAATTGATGAACTTAGAAGCACTCTAGAAGTACAGCAATACGGTGAGCTTAATTATGCCGCAGGTAGCTACCCTTTGTACGCGTTAAAAACCACTAATTTTGATACAAACAAAGCCACTGTTTTAATTACTGGCGGCGTACATGGCTACGAAACCAGTGGTGTTCATGGCGCTTTAAGATTCGCTAAAACATTGGCAAATAAGTACGCTGAGCACTTTAATATTGTAATTACCCCCTGTATTAGCCCATGGGGTTATGAAACGATTAATCGTTGGAACCCAGATGCGGTAGACCCTAACCGCTCTTTTTATCAGGGCAGCCCAGCACAAGAATCAGCGGCAGTAATGAACTATGTACAATCTTTAAATACTGATTTGATCGCGCATATAGATTTACATGAAACAACAGATTCTGATAACAGTGAATTTAGACCTGCACTTGCAGCTCGTGAAGGCAAAGTAAACACCAATTGGAATATTCCAGATGGCTTTTATTTAGTGGCTGATAGCAACAAACCAGAGCCTGCTTTTCAAAAAGCAATTATTGAACATGTTGAAAAAGTAACGCATATTGCACCTAGCGATGAAAATCAGCAATTAATTGGTGTACCACAAGCGCAATTTGGGGTAATTAATTACGCGGCCCGTGATTTAGGCCTATGCATGGGATTTTCTGAAGCTGCGTATGTCACCACCACTGAAGTATATCCAGACAGTGCAACGGCTAACCCTGAAGAGTGTATATTAGCGCAAGTTGCTGCAATTTCAGGTGCCTTAGACTACATTATTAATAAGTGACCAATGCAGTAGATAATGAATAAAAGGGGCGGCTATTGAAATTTGAAAATAACTACGGCAGTTATAGCTTGCGTGTTGAAGGTAATATAGTTATTGGGCAGTTTAAAGGTAACTTAAACCCTCAGTTATTAAATCATTTTAAAGCCGCTTTATTAAATAGCATTGAACCATTTAAACATTTGTCTTGGGGTTATATTAGCCACTCTCCTGAGGTGATTGCTGCTACCCCCGATGCTGAAAAAAACATGATAGATGTAAGCCAAACAATGGGGATTAATAACTGTTTGATCAGTGCGTTTGTCCTCACCTCGCCTATTGCTATAAGGCAATTGCAGCGGATTATGCACAGCTCTGGCCGTGATGCTCATTTGCAAGAATGCTTGTTTGCTGATTTTCAAAGCGCCAAAAAATTTGTAATTAAGCAGCTAGCCCTAGCCGAGTCAGGTTGTTAACTGGCTAGGACTCATACTTTATTAATTTTTATAAAACTGGCTGTCTTTGGTAATAGTAATTGCAGGGTCTTCTTGCGAAGTTATCACAAAACTCAGCTTGCTCACTTTGCGTGCTAAGTCGTAACCGTCTGCGGTCACCGTTACCGGCACACTTTTCATCAGCCCAGGTTCTACTAATATAGCATTTGGGCTTTGCAATGTAGCCCCCTCTAAACCGCTAATTGAAATTGAATAATGCAGCGGTTGCTGAGTTTTATTGATAATAGTGAGCGTGTAAGGATTTTCAACTAAGCCTTCGTAATTTACCCGGTACAATGCGTTTCTATCTCTAAGTACTGAGGCTTCTATAGGGGTACGTTGTAACATCCATGCAAACATAGATAAAATTAATAGCGCAGTTAACGCCCCATAGCCTACAAGTTTAAGCCTAAATGGATTGGTTTTTTGCCCTGCCATTTGCTTTTCACTGGCGTATTTAATTAAGCCTTTTTCGTAGCCAAACTTATCCATGGTGTCGTCACAAGCGTCAATACATAAACCACAGTTAATACATTCATATTGCAAGCCATTGCGAATATCAATCCCTGCAGGACATACTTCCACACATAAGTTACAGTCTACGCAATCACCTAAATTAAGCGCTTTAGGATCGGCTTTGCGTTTACGTGGGCCGCGATTTTCTCCACGCTCGCTATCGTAAGTAACCACCAGCGTATCTTTATCAAACATCACCGATTGAAAGCGCGAATACGGACACGCCACAGTACACATTTTTTCACGTAAAAAGCCTGCATTTCCATAAGTACAAAACGCAAATAAAAATACCCAAAAACTGGTGATCCCAGACCACTCTAAATTTAACATTTCGAGGTACAAGGTTTTAGCGGGGATAAAATACGCTAAAAATGAGGTCGCCGTGAGCACCGAAATAACCAGCCAAGCACTGTGCTTAGTGATTTTTTTTCGCCATTTGGAAATATCCCAAGGGCTCTTATCAAGCTTAATCCGCTGGTTACGCGTACCCTCTATACGTTGCTCAACCCAAGAAAACATTAACATCCAAATGGTTTGTGGGCAGGTATAACCACACCATACTCTGCCAAGCCAGTTGGTAACAAAAAATAGGGCAAACGCTCCCACCATAAACAGCATGGCTAAAATCATAAAGTCTTGAGGGAGCAAGGTAAGGCCAAAAATAGTAAATTTTTGGGTGGCCACATCCAATAAAACCGCTTGCTGGCCGTTATATTGAACCCACGGAATGGCAATAAAACTCAGCATTAACAACCAGCCTAAATTGCGACGTATACGTTGAAAAAAACCTTTTTGCTCGCGTATATAAATTGGCCCCTCTTCTTTATAGGGCTTTATGATCATGTCTTCTTCTTTAATATCAAACTTCATGCTACTTACTTCATAGTGACGGGATTAAACAAGTATTTGCAACTTTCAGACCACACTGAAAGTTAAACTAAAGCATTGATATTAAATGACTTTAAAAATAAAACCGAACTATAATATCGCGATATTTAGCGATTATCGCGATATATCACGAGTTAGCTCTGACGACGCAGTCCTAACTTTTGCATTTTTGAGCGTAAGGTACTCTCTGGTAAGCCCAACTTATTTGCCGCGCCTTGTTCACCTGCAATTTTCCAATTACACAGTGCTAATACGCTGCTTATATGCTGTTTTTGTGCTTCATCAAGTGTAAGCGTTGGGTTTATGGCGTTATCATCGCCCGCTTTAAGCGACTGACTTAACTGTAATGTAGAGTGTTTAGATAAAATAGCTTCTCGTTCGAGTACATTTTGTAGCTCTCTAATGTTACCTGGCCAGTCATACGCTTGTAATTGTCTGATCGCTTTTTTACTTAACCCTTGTAATTGCTTACCTAAGCGCTTGTTTATTTGTGCAATTAAGTTTTGACACAAGTAAGGAATGTCTTCTTTTCGTTCTTTAAGTGCTGGCACATGAATAGGAAATACATTTAAACGGTAATATAAGTCCATTCTAAACTGCCCTGCTTGTACCATTTCCCACAAGTTACGGTTGGTTGCAGCAATGATGCGAATATCAACCTTTAGGGTTTGACTACCGCCAACGCGTTCAAATTCACGCTCTTGTAATACCCTTAATAGCTTACTTTGGGACTCTAACGGCAGCTCTGCGACTTCATCTAAAAATAAGGTGCCGTGATCGGCAAGTTCAAAACGTCCTTTACGACGCTCGTTAGCGCCAGTAAATGAGCCCCTTTCATACCCAAAAAGTTCTGACTCTAATAAACTTGGAGTGAATGCCGCACAATTTACTTTTATAAATGCTTGTTCGTTGCGTTTACTGAGACGGTGTAAGTTACGCGCTACCAACTCTTTGCCAGTGCCATTTTCACCAAGAATGAGTACGGTGCTGTCGGTTTCACTCACTAACTGTATTTGATCTAACATGCGTTGGAATACAGCGCTGTGGCCAACCAGTCCTGAATCTTGCCAATCCTCATTAAGCTCGGCAATAAGGTAATCATTCTCATCTTTTAGCTGCTCGCTTAGGTGCTTTACTTGAGCTAACGCTTCGTGCAACTGAGTTTGCGTTTGCTGTTGTGCTGATATATCGCGAAATACTGCTACAGCACCAATGAGCTGGTTATTTTTATAAACGGGAGTGGAGGTATACTCAACAGCAAAGGCACTGCCATCTTTGCGCCAAAATACTTCGTTTTTTACTTCGCGGCGTTTGCCATCAAACATAGTGCAATAAATTTGGCACTCATCGGCAGGGTAAGGAGTGCCATCGGCATGACTATGATGATGATATTGATGTATTTTCTTTCCTAATAATTCATCGGCCGTCCACCCAGTCATTCGCTCTGCAGCTGGGTTTACAAATACCGCATTGCCGGATAAATCAAATCCGTATATGCCCTCACCCACCGCATTAAGCAATAAGGTAGGATCGTTTAAAAAGTTTTTTATCATAATACAACCTCGCGAAATATCGCGAGCATTATGCCAATTTTATCCTGCTTTAGCACTTAATAATGGCTAAATAACGCCTTAATATTTATTTTGGCTTCTAAACGCGCTGCAATTAAATATAAGCCAGCTAATTTACGATGAATAAACAATGCATCCACAGGAGGGGTATGCCACTGCTGCGACTGTGCGCTTAACTGTAACCCAGCATCTTTGATGTTGCTAGCAAGCTCACTGTTTTTAAAATCAAACTCACCATTATAGCGAAGTGGCTCGCAAGCCATTAAAAATAAATCAATCACGCTTTCTTTATAGTCACCTTTTAGAGCGTCTTTAAAATAGCCAATAGCAGTGGCAGCATTGAGCACGCCTTCACGATCATTATTACTGCCAGCTTTAAACAGGACTAAATAAGCATCACTAAGGGGAGAGGTAATTTCTCGGGTGGCACCAAAATCAAATAACACAATTTTTTGTGATTCTGGTTGGTAATGGTAATTAGCAAAGTTAGGGTCGGTTTGAATTAACTTAAACTCAAACATTTCTTTAAAAAACAAATCAATTAGTTGCTCTGCAACAAAGCATCGCTCAGCAGCGGATAAATCACAAATGCCTTCTATGGATTTGGCATCAACATACTCCATGGTTAGCACCTGCGCAGTACTGTGCTGAGGATACACGCTAGGGACTTTGAAATGCGCGTTATTTGCTAACAGGTTTTTGTAACGCGCTAAATATTCAGCTTCTAGGGTGTAATCAGCCTCAGCTAGTAACTGCGCTTTCGCTTCTTCAACTAAGGGTTTTATATCCAACTCTTTAGGTAATAATCGCGATAAAGTAAGTAAAGTGATCACATTATCTACGTCGCTTACCACACTTTTAGCAATACCTGGATATTGAATTTTAACGGCTAATTGATCACCATTTTCTATATAAGCTAAATGAACCTGCCCAATTGATGCAGCTGCAAACGGTCTTAGTTCAATATGAGAAAAACGCGATAACCAGTCATCCCCCCATTGCTCTTTTAGCACGCTCACTAATTGCTTATGTGGCATTGGGTTGGCATCGGCACGCAACAAAGACAGTAACTGCGCAAGCTCGGGAGTTAATAAGTCGCCAGCATCCATTGAAAGTAACTGCCCAAGCTTCATTGCCGCACCACGAAGATGCGACAGCTGAGTGGCTAAGTTTTCAATATTTTTTGGCTGGAGTAATAAGCTCTTATTATCCCAACCTTTACCACTAAGCGCACTTTTGGTACCGCCCACTAACATATTTGTGGCAACGCCGGTGGCCAATGAGCCTAACTTTGCAAATCGTGAAAGTCGAGAGGTGGGAACGGATCGCTCATTAGCCATAATTAACCTAATCTATTAATAATAAGGTCAATTAGTACGTTTTATTACGCTTGTTGGATCTAAATTATAACCGAGGCACTAGCTTAATCGCGCCTTCGACTACTTTTAAATCTAAGGGTAAATTACTTAACAGTGCCATTTTAGGGTCGTTCATATTTAACTTATAAACAGGGTTAACCGCTAAAAATGCATTCATGACATCCATCGCCTCATTATCCAGCACTTCTAAATTACCTTTAAAACCCCCGGCATCGATACTTGAATCGCGTAACTTAACATTACGTAAAAATACGGCTTTTTTCTCGCTATCATAAAAAGGCGTGCCTTGTATTTGTAACTTTAAACGCACAGGGTATTTTAATGCAAAGGCATTAATTTCGGCGCTCGAATCAGCACCTAATAAAACATAATCACTGTTGTCGGGACCAATATTAACGCTTAAATCATTCACATCAAACTGCACAGGTAAGCCCATCAGGCTAACTTTTTCACTTAGTTTAGGTAACTCTTTATTTAGTAACGACTCAACCTCTGAATTTGTAAATGAATAAACCGAAATACCCTGAGTGCTGTTACAGGCAGTTAAAAATAATAGTGAAATAAAAACAAAAATTTTCATACAAAACCCTATTCATTAATCGTATTGGCAGTAAGTAGCCATAATAAAAAACCGCTTTAATAGCGGTTTTTTTATTTTAGTTGATAAAAGTCATTGCGCTTACTTTACAGCAAAAATAACTTTTAACCTTGCTAGTGTGTCAGTTGTGACTGAACCTTCGCTGAGTGCAATTAATTGCTTTAAATAATAGTTTAAATCAGCGTGGTCTCCACGGTGCTTGTCATCAAGCATTGCCACTTGCTCAACCATTCTTTGCGCTGAGTCATGCGAACTCACGTTAGCCAGTATTTCCATACGGGTTAGCAACTGCTCGATACTTAATGACGTTTTTACCACACCAGTATACTGACTTGGCACTGGTTCATTATTCTCAAGCGCAACAAATAATGCGTTTAAGTTAGCTTGTTCGTTTTTGGCAGCTAATCCGGTTAGCTTTTCATCTATAGCTGACAATAAAGCGGATACTTTAGGCGTTAACGATTTAAATGGCATATACCCTTTAACTTTGGTTTGCAGATCAAGTAATTGGGCTTTACCTTCAACACTATTTAAAGCCGCTTCGAGCTCATTTAGTTCGGCTGTTGCTAGCTTATCTGATTCACCTTGCTCGCGTTTTTGCTGCTCAAACTCTTCGCTGCGTTTAGTGAATGTTGCATCATTAAACTCACGGAATTTTTGCCATAGTGCATTCTCAGCTTTTAAGCCTGCAAACCCTATACTCTGCCATTGTTGCTGTAACTGCTTTAACTGCTGACACGCCTCTGCTAGGTTTTCACTTTGAGATAGCTGTTGCGCTTGCTCAACGAGCTCATTTTTAAGTGCGGCATTGCCTTTATGAAACGCATTAAGTGAAGATACAACTAGCTGCTGTTCTGCCTTATAACGCTCGTTTAAAATTCGGTATGTTTTAGGATCAACTTTACCTACACTACGCCATGCTTTTTGTAATCGGTTGTAGTGGCTTTCAAATTGTTTCCAATCTAAATCAGCATCCTCTGTCGCTTGTAAATGCAGTGCATGCATTTGCGCTATTAGTTGCTCTCGCTCTACTTTAGCCGCTTCACGCTGGATTTCTTGCTCTGCGAAATAACTACGACAAGGTGCGAACAATAGCTCAATTTTTTCATCAAACTCATTTCCTTGCTGCTTTTCTTGCTCTGTATCAAGGCGACCTAGTTCATTCCAACGCTTACGCAATACTTTAACTTGGTCAGCACGCTGTTGCGGATCGTTACAAGGCTCATCAACTAGCAGTGTTACTTCTTCTAAAAGTGCAGTGCGTTTAGGGGCCGCTGCATACTTTTGCCAATCTTTAGCATCAGCTAGCTGCGCTTCTAGATCAGCTTTTAAGTTAACCAGCGGCTGTTGGTATTTCTCAGTTAGGGCATTAAATAGCTCTTCGAAGCCTTTAAATACACCAAATGCAACATTAAAACGCCCTTCTTCAATTAAACGTTTAACATCACGCGCTTTTCGCTTAGCTTGACTTTGAGTTTTTTCTAGCGGCTTAGTGAGTTCGCTCATTGAAGCTAAGAACTGCTTCTTATGCGCATTAAGCTGAGTTTTGAATGACGCTTGTAAATCAGCGCTAAGTAAATTTAAGTGGCTGCGTGCAGTTTTAAAGGTATTATTGAATGCTGTTAACTGTTGATCGTAATCGCTAAGTTGCTCTGCAGGTTTTATTTCACTAAGCGCATTGTAGGCAATTTTATATTCTTTAATCGCCGCAGTTAGCTCAGGCAACTTAGCAACTTGTGAGAATAATTGCTCAAGCTTATTAATCACTTGTTTTGATTGCTGATCAGCCACCAGTTCCGTTTTATCTAGCGTGTCTTTCGCTTGCGCTACTTTTGCATTAAGCCAGTCTTGCTGAATTTGCTCTGGCGTTTCTAACCCTAACTGTAATGCATTCTCAATTTCTTCACTTAATGCTTCTAACGTAGCTAACGCTAACACTTGGCGCTGTTGCTGAGCTAAACGTTGCTGCTCTACTTCGTGCTGCGCTTTTAGTATGGCAATGTGGGCATCAAGCTTATCGGTAATTGAAATATACTTAGCATCAAGGGTTTTTACATGTTCTTCACTTAGCCATTTTAATTCTAGAGCTTGCCATTGTGCCATGAGCTCTGCGGCTTGTGGGTCAACAATGGCGTAGTCATTTTTATCACGCAATGCATTAAGCTTGGCTAAAATAACACGGGTTGCGTTTTCAA
This sequence comes from Pseudoalteromonas sp. meg-B1, assembly GCF_003173795.1. Classification (GTDB taxonomy): domain Bacteria; phylum Pseudomonadota; class Gammaproteobacteria; order Enterobacterales; family Alteromonadaceae; genus Pseudoalteromonas; species Pseudoalteromonas undina. The sequence continues at coordinate 1,788,275 of NZ_QGQU01000001.1, forward strand.
CTTGCGATGGCATTTCAAGTGCTAAACGCTCGTTTTCAAGATGACTTTCAAGCGCTACTTTAGCTTCACCTTGAGCATGCTTTAACAGTGCTTTAGTTAACTGCTGAGTAATCAGTAAATCAACTAACTGCTTTTGCAGCTCTTCATTGGCTTCTTTAAAGGCTTTTTCAATCAGTTTAGGGTTTGCTAGGCGTTTTAAGAGCTTAACTCTCACTTGCAGTTCTTTTTCTGCAAATGCTAGTTTTTCAAGGGTTTTAATCGGTGCAAAGCGTTCAATATACTCATTTTTAATCTGTGCCGATAAGCTACTTTCACTGTTTAATACAGCAGACGAAATTTGTTGCTCAGCCACATCTTTTAATGCCTGATCTTGCTTGTAAGCTTTCCACCAAAGCGGTAAATCGTTTACTTTTTGCAGTGCTTTACGACGAATTTCAGCCGATGAGTCTTCAAGCGCTAAGGTGCTTAAAATTGTTACGTCGCGTGCTACATCAAGTTTTTCAATCGCATCTAAACGAACTTGTTGCTTCGGGTGTTTCCATTTTGGTGTAAAAAGGTGTTTAAAGATCATTTTCACTGAACCTAGCTATTTCGTTATCTGATTTAAATTCTTTTTGTAGTTGCGCTTTGGTTTTTTGGATCATTTCTCCATCTGCACCAATGGTAAACTGCTCGTTTGATTGTGCTACTTTTGCTTGATACAACATCACAAGTTGGACTGTTTGTTGTTTTTGTTCATCTGATAAAGGTGTGCCATCTGGCCACTTTCCTGTTGATGCACCATATTGCAGACGCTCAAATAATTCTGGAGTAATATTCTGTACTAGGTTGTCAATATTCATGTCATTTTTTCTTTTTCAGAGTCACTAAAATAATACGGTTAATAAGGTACCAAATACAGCCAATGCCTATGGCTGAGATATACGCATACCACTGAAGTGTTTTTTCTTGAGGTTGTAGGAAGTACAAACAAAAGAAGCCACCTAAAAATAAGATCAGCGCTAAAAAGGAGTGGTTCATAAACATTTGCTGCTTTTTAATTCGCTGCTCACGTTGAAGTTGTTGAACTTGCTCGGCATTTAATTCAGCAACGTTACTTTGGCAATGTGGACACTGCGGATGTTTATCTGAAATTGATTTTGCACATTTGGGGCAACGAATAATCGCCATACATCTCTCTCCATACTACGCATAAAAAAAGCGCCTTTCGGCGCTTTTCATTGTACTTGTTTTATTGCTCTTTGTCTTTTTTGAATTTAACCCAATAGTTCATATTAGGTTATTAGGGTCTGTTTATTCAGCGTCTTTTGATTGCTTTTCAAGGCGCTTTTCCCAGAAGGTAGCATTTTTAATCCCTAACTTAACGGGATCAAATATGATTTTTCCACCTTTTTTCTTTTGTTCTTCATAATCGCTCAAACATGATAAGGCCGGTTTAGCGACAAAGAAAATGGCTAATATACCCAATATGTTGATCCACGCCATTAAGCCAACGCCTATGTCGCCAATAGTCCATATATAACCGGAACTGTTAACCATGCCGTAGGCTACCATAAACATAATCATAAGTTTTACCACTACAAGCGGAATACTTCCTTTAAAGTAGCGATTTAAGTACGCGATATTAGTCTCAGCAATGAAGTAATAAGCAAGTATAGTGGTAAAAGCAAAGAAGAATAAAGCGATACCTACAAACGCTTCTCCAAAGCTACCAAATACACTAAACAACGCCATTTGGGTAAATGCTGCTGACCCCACTTCAGTTGCCGCATCAACATTTTGTATAATGAATTGTCCTTCTGGCAAAGTGCCGACTACATTGTATTGCTGCGTCATTAAGATCATTAATGCCGTTGCTGTACATACAAAAAGTGTATCAACATAAACAGAAAAAGCTTGCACTAAACCTTGCTGTGCAGGGTGATCAACTTCTGCTGCCGCCGCTGCATGAGGACCTGTACCTTGACCGGCTTCATTAGAATAGATACCACGCTTAACACCCCAGCCAATTGCAGCGCCAAAGCCTGCTTGGGCTGTAAATGCATCACCAATAATAAGCGAGAAAATGCCTGGTACTTTGTCTATGTTTAAAAATACGATAATTAAGGCCAATACGATGTAACCAAGCGCCATAAATGGCACTACAATTTGCGTAAAATTAGCAATGCGCTTTATACCACCAAAGATAATAAACGCTAAAACGATTAGAATAATGGCCAATGCAACGAGTTTAAAACTGCCTACGTCACCAAAAGTTGTAGACACCATAGTGCCATCACCAAATACTTGAGTGAATGCGTTGCCCACAGCATTTGCTTGTACGCCCGGCAGAAAAACTCCACAGGCTATAATTGCCGACACAGCAAATAATACAGCCAGCCACTTTTGCCCTAAGCAACGGTCAAAATAATAGGCTGGACCACCGCGGTATTGGCCGTCTTCTTCTAGTTTATAAATTTGACCTAATGTTGATTCTGCGTATGCAGTGCTTGCACCTAAAAAAGCAACAACCCACATCCAAAAAATAGCGCCCGGACCACCAAAACCGATTGCGGCTGCAACACCGGCAATATTACCAACCCCTACTCGGCCAGACAATGAAACAGCAAGAGCTTGAAAAGATGAGATCCCTTTTTCTGAGGTGTTGGGGCTAAATAATAGCTTACACATTTCTTTAAAATGTCTAACTTGAGCAAATCGAGTTAGTACGGAGTAAAATAAGCCTGCGCCTAGGCATAAATAGATGAGTGCATCACTCCAAACAACATCATTAACGGCGCTTACAAAAGCTTCCATGAACATCCTCACAGTTATATTTATTATTATTAATTACCATACTCTGCTACTCAGAATACCTGTCATAAGCTTTACGAAATAAGGGGTTAATCTTTTTCGTCTTTCTTATTGCTCAATCGATATTAACTTAAGTACCCAACCTTGTTAACAGTTAATTTTCAAAACAACTTATTGTTTATTTATATTGAGCCTGCTAAGACAACGTTTAACTAAGTGGAAATGGATTAAAACTATAGGTTATTAAATCTGTCGAGAAGGTGTATTGAAACGTTTTAGTGTTATGGTGGGAAATGATTTTTATTTTTTGATACGGCCGGTTTAGCCTAAAATAAAAAGGGTATCAAAATTATTGATACCCTTTAAAACAAGCGTTTTATCTTAAGTTGTCTACAACATTAACAATGGCTGCTAAAGTATCTTGACCAAATTGATATGAACGACGATCTGACCAGCCGTAATCTGGATCAGGTAAGTCATTATTATCTTTAAATGGCATTTCAACGGTGTAAGTTAGTGCTTTAAATTCTTCAGCGGTCGCTGATGAGCCTACTGTTAAATTAGCTTGACCTGGTTCGTCTTTATCGTAGCCATGCGTATCTTGAAACTCTGGAGTAATAGTTAAAAGCGCGGCTTTAAAGCTGTCTTCAAGGCCTTTTAGGCGTGCATCATAGCTTGGTATGCCTTCACTACCGGCAACAAAGTTATATGGAATGGCTTCATCTCCGTGAATGTCAAGGTGCATATCTAAACCTGCTTCTCGCATTTTATTAAGCACTAAGTAAACTTCAGGACTATTTTCCATGCTTGGCGTTTGCCATTCACGGTTTAAGTTAACCCCTTTAGCATTAGTACGTAAGTGACCACGAGCACTGCCATCTGGATTCATGTTTGGCACTACATAGAATACCGCTTTTGATAGTAAGGCTGCTGCATGTGGGTCTTCATCGTCAAGCAGTTTGTGTAATAAGCCTTCTACAAACCACTCTGCCATAGTTTCACCTGGGTGTTGGCGAGCCGTAACCCAAATGATTTTTTTATCTGCACTTGGCTGACCAATTTTAAGCACACTCATATCACGGCCATCAAGGGTTTGACCTAGCGTCTCTAACTGACAAAGCTCTTGGCTTTGTGCCCATGATAATAAGTCTAAATGGCGGTCGTAGCTGTAAGGAGCAAAATAGGCAAAGTAAACGCTGCTACACTCAGGCTCAAGCTCAAATGTTAGTGTGCCATTTTCATACGAAGACGGTACACGAAACCATGTTTGACGGTCGTATGAGGCAACAGCTTGGTAGTCTACCCAACCATCTGGGTATGCAGACTTATCAAGATTATTAATATTTAACTGATGTAATTGATAAGGCGTTGTTTCAAGACGAAAGTGAAACCACTGATAAAACTCAGACTGATGATCTTTATTAATTTCTAACTGAATATTTAACGGATCGGTGGCTTCAATAACTTTAATATTACCACTGTCAAAATTGCTACTGATTTTCATTACAACAAACCTATTAGTTAACTGTGTGTCTTGACCAAAGGATTTAGCCAAGAGGTAAATACGTGTTAATGCACTTTAAACGGCTATTACTACGTACTCAATTTAATAAAGCGTACCATAACCACTACACTTTAAAAATCTTCAGACCTAAAAAAGCCAGCAAGTGCTGGCTTTTTTAATTGCTCAAGTGTTTATCGAGGTAAACTTGGGAATGAGACTTCTGCCATATCGCGCATACAGCGAACTACCTGACAGCTATAACCAAACTCATTGTCGTACCATACGTAAAGTACAACACGGTTTTCATCAACAATCGTTGCTTGAGAATCAACAACACCTGCGTAACGACTACCCACTAAATCGGTAGACACGATTTCAGTTGATGCTGTGTAATCGATTTGATCACGTAGGTCTGAGTGAAGTGCTGTTTCACGTAAAAACGCATTAAGTTCTTCAACCGTCGTGCTCTTTTCAAGATTCAAGTTTAAGATAGCTAACGATACGTTTGGTGTAGGTACACGAATTGCGTTACCTGTTAGTTTACCTTCAAGCTCTGGTAATGCTTTAGATACCGCTTTAGCTGCACCTGTTTCAGTGATAACCATGTTAAGTGCCGCAGCACGACCACGACGTTCTGCTTTGTGGTAGTTATCAATTAAGTTTTGGTCATTAGTGTATGAGTGAACTGTTTCAACGTGACCATTCTTAATACCAAACTGATCGTTTAATGCTTTCAATGTTGGCGTTATTGCATTAGTTGTACAGCTTGCAGCACATACAATTTTATCTTCAGGTAAAATATCTTGGTTATTTACACCGTAAACGATATTTTTAATGTTGCCCTTAGCTGGCGCTGTTAATAATACTTTTGCAGCACCTTTAGATTCTAAGTGTTGACCAAGGCCTGCTTCATCTTTCCAAATACCTGTGTTATCAACAACAAGTGCATTTTCGATACCGTAGGCACTGTAATCAACTTCGCTTGGCGAATTAGCGTAGATAACTTGAATGTAGCTACCGTTAGCTTTAATAGCATTACGTTCTTTATCAATAGTAATTGAACCATTGAACGGACCGTGGATAGAATCACGACGCAATAAGCTTGCACGTTTTTCTAAATCGCCGTCTTTACCACCACGCACAACAATAGCGCGTAGGTTTAAGTCGGCGTATGGGCCTGATTTTTCAATTAACAAACGTGCTAATAAGCGGCCGATACGACCAAAGCCGTAAAGTACTACGTCACGTGGCGCTTTAGGCTCAGAATTAACAATTTCAGCTAGTTCGTCTTTAACGAACTCTTCTACTGAACGGCCATTCGCAGCATCTGTGTATAAATAGCTGTATGCTAATTTACCAATATCGATACGGGCAGAATTTAATTCCATTTTGCTGATAGCTTCTAAGAATGGGAAGCTTTCACGTAGGCGAAGTTTAGTTCCTTCAAACTGGGCTACTGATTTATGAGACTTAATAATATCAATAGTGCTTGAGTTTACTAATGGACGGCCGTAAACAGCGATTTCAATACCACGATTACGGTACAATTTACCTATAATTGGTTGCATGCTTTCAGCGTAATCTTGACGTTCTTGCCAGCTACTTGTGTATTCTAACTCGTGAGATGAGGTCATTTTTTTTACCTAATTAAACAATTTTGAACGGATAGCCTAAGAATGTATCGAATTTTGAGAGCAACACATTCCTTCGGGCAGGCCTATTCTAATTTAATCTCATTTTATTCTCTACTGTTAGAGACTAAAGTTTAGGCTAGAATAATACTTTCATTGATAATTGAGAGACTCGGATGGCTTTTAAGCACATAACCCTCACTTTTGCATTGTTGCTTGCAGGATGTGAAGAATCTTTTACCGTTGAAGATATTTGTGTGCAATCACCCGCCATGTGCAATGATCTTAACCAAGATGGCCACTGTAAAGCACAACGAGAACATACAATCTTTTATCGCTACCTCGAATCCTTACAACCAACCGATGAGCACAAATATCAACTACTCAAAGCGTTTGAGCATTACAACCAATGTATTGGCTTAGCCGCTAATATTCAGCATATAAAACTAAAAGGTAAAACTACCGCCCGTCGACGAGCCTACCTCACCAGTAATAGAGAAATGGCACGTATTTATCAGCAAACACAAGCAACCACTCACCCTGGCCTACTCTATTACCATTGGTCAAGAAACAATGATGCAACGGCACTCACCCGGCTACTTGATCTAGAAAATACCCCCGAGGTGGAAACGAGTGCTGAAATGCAATTTTATTTAGCGTCTTATTACATTAAAGTTGATGAGCACAAAGCAATTGGTTTTTTATACAACACACTGGCGTTAAATCAAGCTAAGCAAATACCTGATCCAGAAATATACACCTCTTTAATTAGCCTTTTCTATAAGCACCACCAATATAAGCACGCGTACATTTTTGCCAAAATAGCAGAGCTCTCTGGTATAAAAAATATCGATATATTATTAATTGAGCAGCAATTAATAGCACAAGAAAAGAATTTAGACAGTTTAGATGCTCTCGCCGAGCAAACATTACACCAAATAAACCAAGGAAAATTTATTTCTCCCCGGAAATAATACAACAGATACAAAAAAGGCAGCTTGCGCTGCCTTTTTGTTTATTTTTTGCTTGTGCCTACTTCGACACGGGTCTTTAACTTTTGCCCCGGCCTAAAAGTAACTACGCGACGCGCTGAAATTGGAATATCTTCTCCCGTTTTCGGATTACGTCCCGGTCTTTCTTTCTTATCTCGAAGATCAAAGTTACCAAATCCAGAGAGCTTAATCTGCTCGCCTTTTTCAAGCGCTGAGCGGATTTCTTCAAAAAACGCTTCAACTAAATCTTTGGCATCTTTTTTATTGATCCCGAGCTTTTCAAATAGGTGTTCAGCTATGTCGGCTTTAGTAAGCGCCATATCTAGTCCCTCAACGATGCATTAAACTGTTCGGCCAGTGCGGCCACCACGTTATCAACTACCTGATTGATATCTTTCTCTTCGAGTGTTCTATCAACCGCCTGCAGTGTTAGAGCAATCGCCAAACTCTTATAATTTGGCTCAATACCTTTGCCCTTATACACATCGAATAAGTTTAGGTCAACCAATTGATTTCCGCCAACTTTTCCGATGACGTTTAAAATATCACCAATTTTAACGCTGTCTTGTACTAAAATCGCGATGTCGCGGCGATTTGATGGGAATTTAGACACCCCTACAGCTTGAGGTAAATTTCTTTTTTCTAATGCCGACATTTCAATTTCAAACACAAAAGTAGCGTTGTTGATATCTAACGATTTTTGCGCTTGAGGATGTAATGCACCAAAGAAACCTACTTTTTTACCATCAACATAAATAACGGCAGACTGGCCAGGGTGAAGACCATCCGATTGCTCAGCTTTAATTTCAAAGCGGCTAACATCGTTGGTAATTGCAAGTAATGCCTCAACATCCCCTTTTAGGTCATAAAAATCAACGTTACGTTTTTCTTCAACCCAATGCTCACCATGAACCAAACCAGTAATAACGCCACCAATAACAGGAACTTGGTATACACCATTTTCAGCATTTTCATCACTGATGAACTTAAGGCCGTGTTCAAATAAACGAATACGAGGTTGTTGGCGGTTTTGGTTATACGCAACAGATGAAAGCAACCCTGGCATTAAACTTACACGCATCGCTGACATTTCAATTGAAATTGGGTGCGGCAATACCAATGCATTACACTCAGGGTGTAAAATAGCTTGCGCTTTAGGGTCAACAAAACTGTAAGTAATGGCTTCTTGATAGCCACGTGTTACTAAGGCATTACGAAAACGGCTCAGGGCAACAGTTGACTCATCATGCGTGGTCATTTTCAGTTTTGCAGTTGGTGCAACATTAGGAATGCTGTTATAACCGTATACACGTGCAACTTCTTCAATTAAATCTTCTTCGATACGAATATCAAAACGGTAGCTTGGTACATCAGCACTCCAGCTATCATTGTCAAATTTAACATCAAGTCCTAAACGCGTCAGAATATCGGTTACTTTAGCATCTTCAATATGATGACCAATAACGCGGTCTAAACGTGAACGACGTAAACGTACTTCAGTTACCTTTGGTAACTTATCAGCAGCCACAGCTTCAACAACAGGACCCGCTTCACCACCAACAATTTCAAGCAGTAACGCTGTAGCGCGCTCCATTGCATCATGTTGTAGAGCAAAGTCTACACCACGCTCATAGCGATGAGATGCATCGGTGTGTAAACCGTAGCTACGTGCTTGACCAGCAATGGCAACAGGGTTAAAGAATGCGCTTTCTAACAGAATATCAGCTGTTTTTTCAGTAACGCCAGATTGCTCACCACCAAAAATACCAGCAATGGCTAGCGCTTTATGATGATCGGCAATCACTAATGTCGATTCATTTAACTTTGCAGTGTTACCATCAAGTAAAACTAATTCTTCACCTGCGTTTGCACTACGTACTTTAATTCCACCCTCAATAGCATTTAAATCAAATGCATGCATTGGGTGACCAAGCTCTAATAACACAAAGTTAGTCACATCAACTACTGGGTCGATTGAACGCACACCACTACGGCGTAGCTTTTCAACCACCCATAGAGGTGTTTCAGCATTAAGGTTAATGCCTTTGATAACACGCCCTAAATAACGAGGACAAGCTTCATCGTTAACCAACTCTATTGATACTTTATCTTCAATTGTCGGTGCTACCGCTGGAATACTTAATGTATTAACATCAATGCTGTTCAGTACGCCAACTTCACGAGCAAGGCCTTTAATACCTAAACAGTCACCACGGTTAGGGGTTAAATCTACATCTATGATGTTGTCATCTAACCCTAAGTATTCGCGTAAATCTGTGCCAATCGGCGCGTCAAGCGGCAATTCCATAATGCCATCGCCTTCTTCGCTAATGCCTAGCTCATCAAACGCACACAACATGCCGTGTGATGGTTGACCACGAAGTTTGGCCTTTTTAATTTTAAAATCACCTGGTAATACTGCACCAACAGTGGCAACAGCAACTTTAATACCTTGGCGGCAATTTGGTGCACCACAAACAATATCAAGCAGTTCATCACCACCAACATTAATTTTTGTTACACGTAGTTTATCTGCATCAGGGTGCTGGCCACATTCAACCACCTCACCTACAACAACACCATTAAATTTGGCTGCTGCCGGCTCTACGCCATCTACTTCTAAACCAGCCATTGAAAGCTGTTCCGAAAGAGCTTGCGTATCAATTGCAGGATTTACCCACTCTCTTAACCACTTTTCACTAAATTTCATTTTATTTCTTCACTCTTAACGGAACTGGTTTAGGAATTTTAAGTCGTTTTCGAAAAACGCACGTAAATCGTTTACGCCGTAACGCAACATAGTTAAGCGCTCTACACCCATACCAAAAGCAAAACCGGTGTATTTTTCAGGATCGATACCAACAGACTTAAGTACGTTAGGGTGAACCATGCCACAGCCTAATACTTCTAACCATTTACCATCTTTACCCATTACATCTACTTCAGCTGAGGGCTCGGTAAATGGGAAGAATGAAGGACGGAAACGAATTTCCATATCTTCTTCAAAAAAGTTACGTAAGAAGTCATGTAAAATACCTTTGAGCTCAGTAAAGCTAACGTCGGTATCGACCATTAAACCTTCCACCTGATGGAACATAGGTGTATGTGTTTGGTCGTAGTCATTACGATATACACGCCCTGGTGAAATTATACGAAGCGGTGGCTGCTCTGTTTCCATGGTACGAATTTGCACACCACTAGTTTGAGTACGCAACACCAACTTAGGATTAAAGTAAAAGGTATCGTGGTCGGCGCGAGCAGGATGGTGCTCAGGAATATTTAGCGCATCAAAGTTATGAAAATCATCTTCAACTTCAGGGCCTGATTTAACTTCAAAGCCTAGTTCACCAAAAAAGCTTTCAATACGCTCAATTGTACGTGTTACTGGGTGAAGGCCACCAGAAGGCATAACGCGCCCTGGTAAAGTTACATCGATAGTTTCAGCAGCTAGTTTTTCTTCAAGTGCTTTACTCGCTAAAAGCTCACGCTTGTCATTAATTGCGCTTTGCACATCTTGCTTAGCTTGATTGATTACCTGGCCTGCTTCTTTGCGTTCTTCAGGAGCAATTTTACCCAGTGTTTTAAGTAAGCTGGTGATCTCGCCTTTTTTACCAAGGTAGTTAACCCTGATCTCTTCTAGTTGCGCGATTTCACTGGCACTGGCAACTGCCTCAAGTGCTTGCGCTAATATATTTTCTAAGTTCATTCGATACCTGATCTTTCAAAGAAGGTGATTACAATTTAGTTAGCTAATGATAACTGAAAGCAGGGTCTAGATTCTAGACCTACTACAGCTTTAGCGTTGATTTTATGAAAGGAATAGTTAATTTTCGCTGTGCAGCCATGGATGCATGATCTAATTTGTCCAATACATCCAATAAAGCGCGCATATCACGACTTAAACGGGTTAATAAAAACCGCGCACATTCGTCGCTAAGTTCAAGTCCACGCATATTCGCACGTTTAACCAGCGCTTGTGCTTTATCATCATCACTCATAGAACGAATTTGAAAAGTGGTACCCCACTTCAAACGTGATTCTAAATCGGGCAAGCTAATATTAAGCATATTTGGCAGTAAATCAGCGGTTACTACCAGCATTTTATTAGGCTCATTAAAGCGGTTAAAAAAGTTAAATAACGCTTTTTCCCATGCATCATTACCCGCCACTAAGTGAACATCATCAATACATAATACATCTAGCGCCTCAAGACCATCTAAAACCATCGGCCCAAAATGTAGAACTTCTCGCATTGATAGCAGCATATTCGATAAGCCGCGCTCCTGGGCTTGAATACAGGTGGCGTATAACAAATGGGATTTACCTGAGTCTCCTAAGCCACACAAATAAGTATACTGAAAAGCTTGAGATAGCTTAGAAAAGCTATCTTTAAGGTGGTTAACCTCTAATGAGTCTTCTCCCCCAAAATAAGAGGCAAATGTTTCATCATCCGGTAAAGTAACCGGTAGCGCCATTTGCATTGGCTCTTGAGTTAGCATTAGTTTTCAACCCATTGATACTCTAGGCTTTGCTTATCAACTATGTGATAAAAAGCACGGGGGTCGACGTAATCTTTAAAGGCATTATCAAGACCAAGGGCTTTTTTAAGATCGTTTACAGTGCCGGTATGATCTAGCTTAAATTCAACAGAATCGGGAGTTTTACGTATAATAACCGCTTGGGTGACAACACTTAGGTTGAGTAGACGGCGCTTTGCCAACTCTATATCCACAAAATTATCTGTCCCTTTTAAGGTCAAATTGGCAGTACGTTGCTCATAATACGCATTCGGATCGATCGCATATTCGCCAGCTAAACCTTGCGCTAGATCATCAATCATTTGCGCAACGATTTGCTGTCTATAGCCAATAATTCGGTTAGATTCAAACATTTCGTCATTAGTAAAACGCCAATCTAATACCCAATTATCGGAGTTAAACTCTTGATACATTCTAGCAGTAATACTGCGCTCAGCACTGTAACGTTTAGATGCCTCTTCTACTGGTTCAGAAAAGTTTCCCCAAACCTCAGGGACACCAACAAGGCGTCTATCTTGTAAATCAAGCAAAGGCACAACCACAGGTAATCCACGACGGCTTGCCTTATCATAAATGAGCTGCTCTAACTGTGGGTAACTTTCTTGAGTTACTAACTCTCGTTGCCTGTTATCTTCAATCCCTAACCAGATTGCAACCAGTGGTCGTTGCATTCCCCATAATGGCAAATTAAGCTCTTTGATTAGTGCATCGATTTTTCGTGCTTCAAACTTAACTAATAATTTAAGCTCTCCGGGGATACGCTCATCATATTCAAATTTCAGCATATAATCGGATATATCTTTAGTGCGTTGTTTAGCGACTCGATTTTCATCTGCGCTTTTGTCACCACTCACTTTTACTAATACGTTAAGCAACGCTTTGCGGCTAGCGTCTAAACGAGTATCACGAGATTTATCTTCTACGACCAAAATATCTTGATATAGATCAGTTACTTCAACTGCTGATACAGAAACACAAAAGAAAATGGATAAGGCGCTAATTAATAATCTATACACAGGCAAATCATTCATGGTTTTAAACTGTTTTGATCCTAAATCAAAGCCACTAACAAAGCAAAATTATATTTTTCTCAGTCACTAACGCCATTAAGCTCGCTTTAATGATCATAAAAAACCTCAAAGTAAATACCGACTAATTGGAGTCGGTGCGCTACTTCGTTGCGACGACGCAGTAGAATGCCTTAGGGTCGGCTCTGATCAATTCTCTTCCTTTCACCTAGAACCTTCTTTTACTTTATTCCAAACGTAAAAAAGCCCGACTCATCCTCTGTCGTGTTCTTTTATCCGTGGGTTTCGAGATATTCAACCCACGCTACGATGGTCAGGTTAACGCTGTGCAGCTGATAGCTGACGGCTGACGGCTGACGGCTAATATTTTCACTTTCCTGCAGACGTAAAAAAGCCCGACTCTTTCGAATCGGGCTTTCTCTTATTTGGAGCCTGGTAATGTCCTACTTTCACATAACAAATGCTACACTATCATCGGCGCTGTTTCGTTTCACTACTGAGTTCGGCATGGGGTCAGGTGGGTCCAAAACGCTATTGTCACCAAGCAAATTTGGTGTTAATCCGTATCGCTACGCACTAACTAAAATTTGGAATTTCTGATAATAAAGTTTTCAGTAATCTACTTTAGTCTATTAACTTCTTGCGCTTTCAACTATCACATAAAACGCGTTTGGCGTTGTATGGTTAAGCCTCACGGGTAATTAGTACAAGTTAGCTTAATGGCTCACACCACTTCCACATCTTGCCTATCAACGTTGTAGTCTTCAACGGCCCTTCA
>NZ_QGQU01000004.1:300000-399874 GCF_003173795.1 Pseudoalteromonas sp. meg-B1
AAATCGTACCAACCACGCCGCTATTTGTATTATTGCAAGCTATAAAATGACTCGCTATAGATACCAAACAAGCAGCGCAGTAAAACTCCTCACATATTGCTTTGATTTTAACATTATTGTGACTGACTATGCGAGTGTATTTATGAAAATTATACGAGAGAAACGTTTATTTAGTTTTGTAATTCATAATTAATAAAATACAAGCTAGACCAAAGTGGTAAATAAACCAACAATTAGCAAAAATTTTTTCAAATCAAGGCTAAAAACAAAAAAGTCGCACTAGGCGACTTTTTCAAAATTGGGTTACTAGCGACAGATTAATCAATCATATTTGCAATTGGCGCAACAGGATTAACATCTTGCTCATAATCAACCGTATCAATGCCAAAACCAAACAGGCGTAAAAACTCATTATGGTAGCCCACGTAATCCGTTAACTCATCAATTGAACTTGTGTCTACACTATCCCAAATAGTTTGAACACGTGCTTGAACGTCATCTTCCAGCTCTTTGTAGTTTTGGAATAAATGTCCACCCTCATCAAAACGTGGTGAATCACCATATAGGTTTTCACTAAATAACGCATGAATTTGCTCAATTGTGCCCTCGTAAGTGCCATCAGCCTTCATCACTTTAAATAATGCAGAAATGTAAAGCGGCATTATTGGGATTGCCGAGCTTGCTTGGGTAACAACCGCATTAAGTGAAGAAACGTAAGCTTCGCCATTTAAATCTTGGGTAGCGGCTTTAATAGCTGCAGTGGCACGGTCTAGATCTTCTTTTGCCTTACCTATGGTTGCATGTCCATATATTGGCCAAGTTAGTTCTTTACCAATGTATGTGTAAGCCGTTGTTTTAAAGTTATCTGCTAGTACATCAGCGTCTTTAAGGGCGTCAATCCACATTTCCCAGTCTTCGCCACCCATTACTTTAATGGTGTTGTCGATATCGTCTTGGTTTGCTGCTTCAACAGTTACTTCATCAATTTCACGCTTTGACGTATTTAAGTTTTTAGTCGTTACCGCATTACCAATTGGCTTAAGTGTTGAAGAAAACACTTCCCCTGTATTTGGATCAGTACGACGAGGTGATGCTAAGCTGTAAATAATACAGTCAACTTTACCTAATTCGGCTTTAATGGTGTCGATTGTTTTTTGTTTGATTTCGTTAGAAAACGCATCACCATTAATATTTTTAGACCATAAGCCTTCAGCTTCAGCGGCTGCTTGAAATGCCGCCGTGTTGTACCAACCCGCAGAGCCTGTTTTACGTTCAGTGCCTTCTTTTTCAAAGAACACACCCAATGTTTTAGCGCCACCACCAAATGCAGCGGTAATACGAGATGCAAGGCCATAACCTGTAGACGCACCAATAACTAATACATTTTTAGGCGCATTTTTTAATGCTCCTTGCTGCTTAACATAATTAATTTGTTCTTGAACATGCTCTGCACAGCCAACTGGGTGTGCATTGGTGCAGATAAATCCGCGAATTTTAGGCTTAATGACCATTGATCATCCTATATCTTTTACAATAAAAATTAGCGCTAGTTTAAAGGCTAAAACAAAAAAAACTGATCTGATCAGTTACTCACTGCTCAAACCAATCCACTATTACCTGTTATCCAACTTTTGAGCCGCCCATACAATTAGGCGATTGCGGTGCCTCTCCGTCGTGCTCGGTAAACTCTTCAGGAGTGTAAGTGTGCATAGCAAGCGCATGAATATGATTTGCCAGCTCATCTTTTAAAATTTCATTAATTTCACGATGACGCTGCAATAATCGCTTACCAGCGAATTCCTCACTGACTACAATCACTTTAAAGTGAGATTCAGTCCCCGCACTGTGCATATGGCTTTCGTTAATAACATTTAAATGCTTACACGCAATAGCATTTGCTAGCTTGTCACGTATTTGTTGTTGCATTGACATAAAAACCACCCTCAAAATTCAGTTATATGGTTACTATAACAACTGCGGCTACACCATGGCTAATGCTATTTAACTGAAACTATTATTAATATAGCGAAACGTTAAACTTATCCGCGGGTGTTTAAGCGTAGTTTGTTTAGGCAACGCATGTTGGTAATTTTGTTGGCTCTGTCCGTTCATTATTAAACAACTACCACTTTGTAATTTGATGTTAGTAATGCTGTTGCTTACTTTGTGTTTAAGTTTAAATAACCGCTCTGCACCAAGCGACACACACGCTATGGTAGGCTCAGGCCCTAGCTCAGCCTCGTCATCGCTATGCCAACCCATACAATCGTGGCCATCCCGATAATAATTAACCAAAATTGAGTTAAATGGTTGCTGTAAGTGATTTTCTAAACGTGTTCGCATGGCAAGTAATACGTCTGGCCAAGGCTCTAAGTCGAGTTTATGCCCAGAATAACCGTACTCAAGATTTTCTTCGCTGATAAAACATTGTAGCCTAGGTATTGGCCCCGTTTTACCAAACACTGTAATGTTTGGCTGTTGCCAATTTAGGTTTTGCTGCAAATAATAAAATAAATCGAGGCTTTTTTGTGCGCTAAGTACCTTACTTTGATAAGAAAAGCCATTTGGTAACAGTTGGGGGTTGGCGTTTGGCGGTTGCATGTTAGAATTTACCTATCATTTGATTACCGATCATTAAACTATTATGACTACGCAAGCTACGCTCGGCGATAACACTTTTACTCTTGAACGCTTTCCTTTGGATCAAAAAAACCGCAGCTTACAAGCGTGGGATTCAGCAGACGAATACCTTATTGACTATGTTAATGAACACTACCCTGATTGTCGCTCGTTACTGATCTTAAACGACAGCTTTGGTGCACTTAGCTGTTACTTTAGCAAGCAACAATTAACAGTTTGTTCAGTAAACGACTCATATATTAGCCATCAGGCGGCTGCTTATAACTTAGCGGAAAACAAAATCGCGACGACGGCGTTTAGCCAGCTTGATAGTTTATCGGCTCTGCCTGAGCAAGTAGACCTAGTGTTGGTAAAAGTACCACGCACGTTGGCTTTTTTACAATATCAGCTATCTGAATTAAGCGAGGTGCTCGCGCCAGATACGCCAGTTATTGGTGCTGCAAAAACTAAAGACGTGCATAACTCTACTATTAAAGCATTTGAAAACTTTATTGGTGAGACGAAAACAAGTCTTGCAGTAAAAAAATCACGTTTAATTATTAGCCAAGCTGCTGGCGGTTATAAAGGCGCAGATTTCCCAGTCAGCTGGCCACTTGAAGGCACTGATTTTACAATAAGTAATCATGCCAATGTGTTTTCGCGTGATTCACTTGATATTGGCGCACGTTTCTTTTTCAATTACTTGCCGCAAACAAATAAAGCAAAAAATATTATTGATTTAGGCTGTGGTAATGGCGTGGTTGGCTTAATGACATTAGCGCGCTGTCCTAATGCTCATATTAGCTTTGTTGATGAGTCGTATATGGCGGTTGAATCAGCTCGACTCAACATTGAATTAAACATGGAAGACAAGTTTGAACAATGTACTTTTATAGAGAATGATTGTTTAACTGACTTTGAACGTGAAAGTGCCGATATTGTATTGTGTAATCCGCCATTTCACCAAGCACAAGCGGTTACCGACCACATCGCGTGGCAAATGTTTAAACAAGCAAAAGACACATTAAAAGAAGGTGGCGAGCTGCGTATTATTGGCAATCGTCATTTAGATTATCATGACAAACTAAACCGTATGTTTGGTAACTGTACTTTATTAGGCTCTAATAAAAAGTTTGTGGTACTCAGCGCAACAAAAAATAGTGGGACGTTATAAATGAAACTCATAAAGATATTATTGAGCTGTTGTACTTTAGTGGTTTTTTCGGGATGTGCCAATCAGCCTAATCAGCTTATTCTCAATCCCGTCTATAAAAGTGGACAAATAAGCTCAATCAATAACAGCTTAAACACCAGCGTGATTGATTTACGTGGTGACAGTGCAACCTTAAAGCTTATTGAATCAAGCAAAACAAAAACCATTGCCAGCACGGGTATTACTGAGTCAGTTAAAAGTGCGCTAGACAGTGCGCTTAGTCGCAATGGCGCTAGCATTTCTAATTTAGCGCAATTGCGCTTTGAGTTAGATATTCATGCACTGCAAGCTGTGGTTACAGAAAAGCTAATGAGCCATACCAGTGATGCCAAGATTGAATTTGAAGTACGAGTGATTCGCCCTACCAGTAATTTCAGTAAGCGTTATAGCGGTAATGCTAATCTATCTGGTCCACTTGGTCATGATAGGGCAAAAATTGAAGGTCAGCTCAATAAGTTGACTGAGCAGTTAATTACCCGCATTGTATCTGACCCTGAATTAATTGCATTTTTAGAAGGTTAATAATGAAGCAACTTTTTTTAATCTGCGTAAGCTTATTTTTTAGCGTAAATAGTTTAGCGGCACAAGAAGGCCGCTTTGTGCAAAAAGATAATATTTTCCCTCGAGTAGAAATTGTGACATCGTTGGGCAGTATTGTGGTTGAGCTAGACCGCTCAAGAGCCCCTATTACGGTCAATAACTTTTTGACTTACGTGTCTGATAAAAGCTATCAAGGCAGTGTGTTTCATCGTGTAGAACGCGATGTAGAAAATGACCGTGACTTTGTAATTCAAGGCGGTGGTTATGATAAAGATTACGATGGCCTGCATGAAAACGACCCTATTTTTAATGAAAGCGGTAATGGCTTAACTAACGATATGTATAGCATTGCTATGGCCTATCAAGATCGAGAACCACACTCAGGAACGCGTCAGTTCTTTTTTAACATGGATGACAATGACCATTTAAATCCAGGGCGAGATTGGGGATTTGCCGTGTTTGGCAGTGTTATGGAAGGTTATGAGACGCTCGATAAAATCATGTCTGTAAAAACGGGTTTTAATGATAAAATTGGCTACAACTTTGTCCCTGAAAAACCGGTTGTTATATTAAATATCAAGGTGCTTGAACAAGTTCCTTTATAACCTTTTATCAGAGCAGCTTTGGCTGCTCTTTCTATGAGCCAATGAGCCCCTATGAATAGCACACTTTCTGTTCGCGAATACTTTTCTTATTTTAAAGATAAACGTTTAATTAATGTTTTTATATTTGGAATGAGCAGTGGTTTTCCGTGGGTGTTAATTGGCTCGGTAATGTCGGCTTGGCTTAAAGATGAAGGTTTGAGTCGCAGCATGATAGGCTTATTTGGCATTGTGTTTGGTGCCTATAGTATCAATTTTTTATGGTCGCCTTTAATAGATCGCACTAAACTGCCCTTTTTGTACAACTGGCTTGGTCAGCGTCGTAGTTGGATCCTGTTTTGCCAAAGCTTTATTTTACTTGGCACGTTACTACTTGCAGGGCTTGATCTAAAAGCAAACCTAGCGATTGCCGCCGCACTTTGCTTGCTGATCGCCATAGCCTCTGCAACGCAAGATATTGCTATAGATGCTTTTCGAATAGACACTCTTAGTGAAAATGAATCTCACAAAGCCACCGCAGCCGCCGCAATGGCTACATCAGGTTGGTGGACAGGTTATGCTTTATTAGGGGCTGTGCCCTTTTACATGGCAGATATGCCAAACATAGACTGGCCGCAGGTCTATTATTTTTTATCTGCGATTATGCTGTTATTAATTAGCTGTGTGTTTTGGGCTAAAGAGCCGCAATCAAATCGCGAAGCCGTTCATGCCGAGCTAGAACGTGTTTACCTTGAAAAGCTCGCAACAACTAAACAAACTCCACTAACAAAAACACTCGCATGGTTAGGCGTTACCGTGGTTGACCCATTTAAAACCTTTTTTGCTAAAAATGGGGTTAAAACCGCTTTAGCACTGCTGGCATTTATTTTCTTATTTAAAATTGGTGAAGCATTTTTAGCACGAATGTCGATTGTATTTTATAAAGAAGTGGGCTTTAGTAATACCCAAATAGCAAATTACTCCAAGCTGGGCACGGGTTTAATCACCATTGTATTTGCCTTTTTGGGCAGTATTTTTAACCACAAATATGGCATAGTAAAAGGCTTATTTATAAGTGGCATAGCCATGGCTGCATCTAACTTAATGTTTTCTTGGATTGCTTTAGCAGGGCCACAAGAACACTTATATGCAATGGCAATTGTAGTTGATGGCTTTACCCAAGCTTGGTCTTTAGTGGCAATGGTTGCCTTTATATCTATGCTGTGTGACAGAGCATTTAGCGCCACCCATTATGCGCTATTGGCATCATTGGGTAATTTAGGGCGTACGTTATTATCGAGTTATAGTGGCGTAGTTATCGATGATTGGCTAATGGGGAATTGGTCATTATTTTTTGTTTTAACAGCACTTATGGTTTTACCTTCATTAATATTTTTATATCTAATTAGGCACAAACTATATGCATTAGAGCAAAATTATCATAGTAGGTAACACCTAATGCATCCCTGCATTAGTATTGGCTGTAGACGTTAGATTTAACTTTACGATTACAGCCTAACAGCGTTAGTCAGCTTTAATTAAGCTTAATGCTTCATACGGGTCAACTTCTAATGCATTACAGTAGCGAACAAACTCAATCACATCTAAGCGACGCTCTTGATTTTCAATTTTGCCAATAAAAGAATGTGGCGTACCCAAAATTTGCGCTAGGCTGCGCATTGTGTAGCCTTTTTCATGGCGCTTAGTTTTAAGCCACTTTGTTAACTTTGCATTTTCTTCCGAAGATACGGTTTTACCCATCATATACAACTCCTACTCGTTGTTTAACTGTACATATTGCCAAGTGCTCATTGTGATCAACACTATAAACTCACTGCCACTAACTAAGGCGCAGTGTAAACGCTTACAATTCAATCAACAAAAACACTCAAATATGTACTAACTCTTTATTATTGTGAAAAATGAAACCTTGCCCGTTTCATTCTTGGATACATTATATACCATTCACCGTTGATCTGAATGATTAATTGGTAATTCTACGATTAAAGTTTAACAACAAATATTTACTAAGTCTGAATAAGGTTAAATATTTTATAACTTTTTTGTTTCATTTAAATATAAGCTGTTTATTATTAAGGTCTATTGACCCTAGCTTATAGAGATCAAATCATGTTTAGACTACTCTTTTTACTACCTATTATTTTGTGCATAGGTTGGTACTTTTTTTTACGCCATTATGCTATTCCATTAAAGCAGGGTAAAAAAGGCTTTATCTATATTTTAGTCTTCTCTGCGTTTGTGCTTGGCTTTTTTGTGTTAATGATGCAAATAACAGAGTACAGCCCAACTGAGTTATGATTTTTTAAGCACATAAAAAAACCGCTGATTAAGCGGTTTTTTTGGATAACGATATTTTTATACGCTAAAACTAGCACCACAACCACATGTAGTGGTCGCATTAGGATTTGAGACAAAAAAACGTGCCCCCTCTAATCCTTCTGTGTAGTCAACTTCGCCATCAACTAAATATTGGATACTCATAGGGTCAATGACTAAGGTAACCCCATTTTTAACAATTTCTAAATCGCCAGGATTCGCTTTTTCATCAAAAGTAAAACCGTATTGAAAACCTGAACACCCACCGCCTGTGACATAAACACGCAGTTTTAGATCTGGGTTTTCTTCTTCGTCGATTAACTGTTTAACACGCACAGCGGCTGCGTCGCTAAACTTAATGGGTAATTCTTCAGACATCTTATAACCCTCAATACCTTAATACTAATGCGCGAGATTATCTAATACCTGAGTATTTTAATCAAGTATAGTTAATCCATGCTTCCACGCCCCAATGATAACATGGCTTGTTTAGCTCACTCTGTGAATAGGTGCAGATTAAATTAAATTTAAATTAATCTGTTGTTAAAAATCTCAAGGACTTCCCTAGACTATTTTGATAAACTTGACGCCTAAAAATGCTACGGGGAAATAAAGCATGTGGCTTGAGCGACTGAGACGTCGATTAGCAAAACCAAAAACATCCGTACAATTATGCTTATTAGGCGTAAGTGCCGGATTAATTGCTGCATTTTTTATTATACTGTTCCGCTTAACCATTTTATTTTTTCAAAGTTTATTTCTAGAAACCCCTGACGATTTTACCACCCTACCCACTTTAGAACGGGTATTAATGCCTTTAGTTGCAGCGTTATTAATAGCTACATTTGCGGCTTTCACTGGCTTTAAACATTACCGCTTAGGTATTCCTTTTGTAATACACAGAATCAAGCGCCATTACGGGCAAATGCCACTGTATAACACGGTTAATCAGTTTGTTGGTGGTGCACTGGCGCTGATCAGCGGTTTTTCTGTTGGCCGCGAAGGCCCATCAGTTCACATGGGAGCAGCAGGGGCGAGCATATTAGCAAATAAATTACACTTACCTCACAACGCTATGCGTACCCTCAGTGGTTGTGGCGTTGCCGCGGGAATTGCTGCGTCGTTCAATACCCCGCTTGCTGCGGTTATTTTTGTAATGGAAGTGGTGCTCAGAGAATACAAAGTGCATATTTTTGTGCCGATAATGCTCGCAGCCGTTACCGGTGCATTAGCCACTCAATTTGTATTTGGTGAAGGCTCAGAACTTGCGCTAATAAGCATTGCCCCCTTAAGTGGGTGGCATTACCCCTATTTAATTTTGTGCGGCATGGGGCTGGGCGCGGTGGCTTATGCTTTTAATCAAAACTTAATGCTGATTATTAAAACCTTTAAACCACTAAGTATGTTTCCTCGTTTAATAATTGCAGGGTGTATTGCCAGCTTAATTGCCTATGCAGTTCCACAAGCTATGGGCTCAGGGATGAGTGCGATAACCATTGCTGTAGAGTCACCTGAAAACATGCAACTACTTACCACTATTTTAATTGCTAAGTTATTAGCCACCTTGTTTGCTATTGGCTTAGGTATTCCTGGTGGGTTAATTGGTCCGGTTATTGGACTTGGTGTTTTAACCGGCACTTTAATGGCATTTTTTGCCCAGTTTATTAGCCCAGGAACTGACATAGCTGGTACTTATGGGGTGCTCGGCATGGCAGGCTTACTAGCTGCCACATTGCACTCTCCCTTAGCGGCACTAACTACCGTGATGGAGCTGACCTCTTCACCGGAAATTATTGTACCGGCGATGATCGTCATTACCACCGCCTACGTTACAGCTTTGCAGGTATTTGGTAACCGCTCTATATTTTTACAGCAATTAGACTTTCAGGGATTACCTTACCATGTATCTCCGGCCACTGAGGCATTACAAAAAGTAGGGGTGATGGATGACATGGATGAAGACTTTAAATTGCTCTACTCTGACGATAAAGAGCAAATAAAAAACAGTCTAGATGCCATGGACAGCCAAACACCGTTAATTGTGTTTGACGAGGAAAATGGTTATCGCCTAGCTGAATATGACTTAAGTTTAATGTCTGATCAGGCGGTCAATATAAAGTACATTAGCTTACAAGGTATCAGCAGCCAGGCCACTCTTGCAGATGCCTTTGAAATTTTAAATGATAAACGCAGTGGTGCACTTTATGTATATAACTTATTAGATAATCAACAAATTATGGGATTACTAAGGTGGGATCAAATCCATCATATTCTAACCATACGTAACAGTTTACTTTAACAATAATGAGAACAGTATGAGCGCATTATTAATTTACAAAACCTTGCACGTATTTTTTATGATTGCTTGGTTTGCCGGTATTTTTTACCTTCCTCGACTTTTTGTTTATCACGCTATGAGTGAAGAAAAATCGTGTAACTCAATGCTAAAAGTAATGGAACGTCGGCTGCTTTATTTTGTTACCCCCTTTGCTGTGCTTACCGCAGTGTTTGGCGTATTAACTATTGTTGAATACGGCCGCGAATGGTTTCGTTACAGTATGTGGCTGCATTATAAACTAGTGCTGGTAATCATTTTATATATTTATCATGGCTACTGTTTCAAATTATTAGCTGATTTTAAACACGATAGAAATACAAAAAGCGATCGGTTTTACCGAATTTTCAACGAGCTACCTGTTTTAGCGTTACTCGTTATAGTTGCTTTAGCCATTATTAAGCCAAGCTTTTAAATACAGGATTATAAATTACACTGCCAAGTCGCAAACTAAGTTTGTATAATACGCGCGATTGCGTGCTCCTTTATGGATTATCGCGCCTTTTTGAATAACTAGGAATAACCCCATGTTCAGTTTCCAAGGTGAAAATATACTCTCTGTTAATCAACTCGATCGAGACTGTATTGAACGCATATTTGCTGTAGCAAAAAAAATGGAGCCATACGCAAAAAAACAAAAGCGTACCAATGTGCTTGAAGGCGCTATTTTAGCGAATCTATTTTTTGAACCTAGTACGCGTACTCGTGTTAGTTTTGGCACTGCGTTTAACTTACTCGGTGGACTGGTTCGTGAAACCACCGGTATGCAAAGCTCTGCGCTTGCTAAGGGCGAGTCACTATATGATACCGCACGTGTTATTTCAGCTTATGCTGATGCGGTTGCAATGCGCCATCCAGACTCAGGCTCGGTAGCTGAATTTGCAACAGGTTGCAGCGTACCAGTAATAAATGGTGGCGATGGACCCAATGAGCACCCTACTCAAGCGCTGCTTGATTTATTAACTATTGAGCGAGAGCTTAACCGCTTCGATCAAAATATTGATGGTATGCACATTGCGCTAGTCGGCGATTTAAAATATGGCCGAACCGTTCACTCGCTATCAAAGCTACTATGTCATTACAAAAACATTCGCTTTTCAATGGTTGCCCCTAATGGCTTGCAAATGCCTGACTCAATTTTATCTGTCGTTGAAAATGCAGGACATAAAATTGAACTGGTTGATAAAATGGAAGGTAACTTAGCGGCCGATATTGTTTATCAAACACGTATCCAAGAAGAGCGTTTTCCGTCTCAAGAGGAAGCTAATAAATACCGTGGTGGATTTAGAATTAGCCAGTCTATTTACAATTCCCATTGCAAACCGAACTCGGTGTTAATGCACCCGCTTCCTCGCGATAGCCGTTTAGAGGCAAACGAACTTGATAACGACTTAAATGCTAACGACAATCTAGCAATATTCCGCCAAGTACAAAATGGCGTACTTATTCGTATGGCGCTGTTTGCTTTAACCCTCGGCGTAGAAAACAAAGTCGAGCAGTATGAAGTAGACGTTCCTTGGTTTAGCCGCAAACGCGATAGCTAAGCTTTTAATTTTAAAGTGATAAAACAATAGGATTTTTCATGACAATTAGCCAAGACTTATTTAAACGAGCTCAAGACTCTATTCCTGGTGGCGTAAATTCACCAGTGCGTGCTTTTAATGGTGTAGGTGGTACTCCGCTGTTTATTACTAAAGCACAGGGCGCGTTTACATTTGATGCTGATGGCAACCGTTACATTGATTATGTGGGCTCTTGGGGCCCAATGATTATGGGCCACAATCACCCTGAAATAAAACAAGCAGTGCATGATGCGGTAGAAAATGGTTTAAGCTACGGTGCACCTACCGAAGCTGAAATTTTAATGGCTGAAAAAGTTAAAGAGCTAGTCCCATCTATCGAAAAAGTACGTATGGTAAGCTCAGGTACTGAAGCAACAATGAGTGCAATTCGCTTAGCTCGTGGTTTTACTGGTCGTGACAAAATTTTAAAATTTGAAGGTTGTTACCACGGCCATGCAGATTCACTGCTAGTAAAAGCTGGCTCTGGTGCATTAACTATGGGTGTACCTAACTCTCCAGGCATTCCTGAAGATTTAGCTAAGCACACCCTTACGGTTTCGTTTAACAATATTGAAGAAGTGAAAGCGATTTTTGCTAAATACGCCGATGAAATCGCATGTATTATTGTTGAGCCAGTTGCAGGTAACATGAACTGTATCCCACCAGTACCTGGCTTTTTAGAAGGACTGCGTGAAGTCTGTGATCAGTACCAATCTGTGCTTATTTTTGACGAAGTAATGACAGGTTTTCGTGTAGCCCTTGGTGGCGCTCAAGCTTATTACAACATCAAGCCAGATCTAACCTGTTTAGGTAAAGTAATTGGTGGTGGCATGCCAGTTGGCGCATTTGGTGGTAAAACAGAGATTATGGATTACATAGCCCCTGTAGGCCCTGTTTATCAAGCAGGTACACTGTCAGGAAACCCAATTGCTATGGCTGCAGGTTTAAAATCACTTGAGTTACTAAGTGCACCTGGCGTTCACGAAAAATTAGAAGCTATTAGTAAAGCGATTTGTGAAGGCTTTGAAGCTGCAGCTAAGAAAGCAGGCATTGCCTTAACGACTAACTACGCTGGCGGCATGTATGGCTTTTTCTTTACTGGTGCAGAAAAAGTAACTACTTACCAACAAGCTACTGAATGTGATTTAGAGCGCTTTAAAAAGTTCTTCCACTTAATGCTTGAAGAAGGGGTTTATTTAGCGCCTTCAGCGTTTGAAGCTGGTTTTGTTTGTGCTGCGCACACAGAGCAAGAAGTTCAGGCAACGATTGAAGCGGCAGAGCGCGCTTTTGCTAAACTATAACGTTTAGCTCATAAGATCGCTTACCCATAAAAAAAGCCCTTTCGGGCTTTTTTTGTTTTTATTACTTAGCGAATACATTGGGGCCTTGGTTTAAACTCACTGGCCCTAAGCGGTAATTGAATCACTTTGCCACACCCTGGTGGTGCTTGCTTCCCGGTTTGCTCGTTTACAAATGCCCACCGAATTGAAGGTGGACGGGTATCGGCAATTGCTTGCGGGTTTAAGGGTTTTAAATAACGAATATAGGTTTCAAGCGCGCCTACACTGCCGGTTAAGCCAGTACTTTTATTATCATCACGACCTAACCATGCAACCGTCACTGTATTTTGATCAAACCCAGCAAACCAGCTGTCGCGTAATTCGTTACTGGTACCTGTTTTACCTGCGAGCTGAATCGACGGAAAATGTAAATTTAAGCGTTTAGCGGTGCCATCTTTAGTTACTCGCTTCATAGCGTATTTGGTCATGTACATGGCATCTTTATCAAAGCGTTGTTCGTTACTCACTTTATGCTTATAAAGTACTTTACCAACAGAGTCGGTTAATGCCGAGATAGACGTCAGCTCTCTGTATTCGCCATCAGCAGCAATTGTGGTATAAAGCTGAGCCACTTCAAAACTCGACATTTCAATAGCCCCTAATAGCAGCGACGGGTATTCATTAATATGGCCTTTAGCACCTAGTCCTCTGAGTGTATTAGCAACTTTATCAACCCCAACATCAAGCCCTAAGTTAACTGCCGGAATATTAATGCTGTGGCTGAATGCTTTATAAAGAGGCACGGCACCTCGATATTGATGATCAAAGTTTTCTGGCTGCCATACTTTTCCCTCTTCGTTGGTGACTTGCACGGGTGAATCATCAAGCAATGTCGCTAAGTTATAATGAGGAAGCTCCAGTGCACTTAAATACACTGCCGGTTTAACTAATGAGCCAATATTGCGCTTGGTATCAAGCACCCGGTTAAACCCTGAATAACGCACATCGCGTCCAGAGACTAACGCTGATACACCGGCTTTTTCAACATTAACGGAGATCATTGCCGCTTCTAATTCTTTGGTATTTGGACGCCTTTCCAAATAAGGTAAACTGGCCTGAATCGACTCTTCCATTGCGGTTTGTTTTTGCAAGTCGAAGTAGGTAAATACGCGCACCCCTGCATCTAATACTTCTTGATCAGGTAGCAGCTGTTTCAACTCGCGATTAACCAACTCCAAGTAACCCGGGTAAGACTTTTGTAAGCTGGCTTTCATTGGCGCAATATCAATGGCGCGCTTTAACGAGGCTCGATACTCTTTAGTGGAAATAAGTTTATTATCGACCATTAAACGCAGCACTAAGTCACGACGTTCCATAGCGCGCTCTTTGTAACGTCTAGGGTTATAATAAGAAGGGCCTTTAACCATGGCCACCAGCAGGGCAATTTGATCGTACTCAAGTTCATCAACGGGTTTTGCAAAGTAAAACTCAGCCGCTAATCCCATACCATGCACACCTTGGTTATAAGACTGACCTAGGTAGACTTCGTTTAAATAGGCTTCGAGAATCTGATCTTTTGAATAACGATAATCAAGAATAAGCGCAATAAAAGCTTCATTGATTTTACGTACTAACGAACGTTCACGGGTAAGATAAATATTTTTAGCCAACTGTTGTGTCAGTGTGCTGCCCCCTTGCACGGTTCTTCCTGCGCGAATATTGGTATATAAAGCCCGTAAAATAGAAAATACCGATACCCCGTGGTGATCATAAAAATCGCGGTCTTCGACCACTAACAAAGCATTCTTAAGCATGTCTGGAAATTTATCTAATGGCACAAATTCGCGGTCTTGTTTTGAGTCATTACCTATACGGGCTATTTGTACAGGCTCTAATCTGGCAGTGTTTAAGCGACGACCGAATTTATCTTTAATACTTGCAACCTTTTCCCCAGAGAAACGTAGTTCGATTACATGAGCATTTTCTAAACCATCATAAAATTCAAAATCACGACGAAAAATCTTAATACTATTAGCTGTTTTAATATATTGCCCTGTGCGGATCAAGCGATTAACTGCCGTGTAATTTAAACGTTTAAGCTCCCATAAAACTTCTTGCTCAGATAAAAACTGCCCAGGAAAAAACGTCATTGAACGCGCATACACTTGGGCTGGAAGTTGCCATTTGTTGCCTTCAAATTGGCGGGTGATTTTTGCATCAAGATAAATAAAGTAAAGTGCTACAGCGATGAAAGTCGCCAGACTCAGTTTCCAAAAAATAGAAAACAAAGTTTTTAAAAATGGCCGTTTAGCCGAACTTGCGGTTTTTTTTGCAGCACTTTTTCGCGCTGATGTTTTAGATGACTTAGTAGCACGCTTAGTCGAGGATTTACTGGTCGGTGTTTTCTTTTTTTCAGCCATTTAAGTGTAATACATTCCAAAGGTTGATTTAACGCGAGGAGCTTATCACATTACTCTAACACCTGAAAAATTAACCCTTCCTGAAATCAAAAAAGCCCTAACTGAGTAGGGCTTTGATTGAACACACAATACTTTTACTTTTAATTACTTCTTACTGAAACAAATTCTGGGTAAGCATCAATACCACAATCATGTTGATCCATACCGTTTAGCTCTTCCTCTTCGGTAACACGAATACCCATGGTTTGTTTTAAGACTGCCCAAACAATGAATGAAGCGATAAACACAAAGCCAATGATACATAGTAAACCAATTAACTGTGCCACAAGGTTAGCCTCGGCATTAGTAACCGGCACTAATACCACACCTAATATGCCACATACACCATGCACAGAGATGGCACCTACAGGGTCGTCAATTTTCACTTTATCAAGTGCCACAATGCTTAGTACAACCAAAGATCCACCTAGTAGGCCATATAAACACGCCATTAATGGTGATGGTGATAATGGATCTGCAGTAATAACCACTAAGCCTGCAAGTGCGCCATTAAGTACCATGGTTAAATCTGCTTTACCCCATAATAACTTACATAAGAACAAGGCTGATATTGCACCCATAGCTGCAGCAGCATTGGTGTTAAGTAGTATTTGACCTACTGCAGTTGCATTTTCTTTATCTGAAATTAATAACTGTGATCCACCGTTAAAGCCAAACCAACCCATCCATAAAATAAATGTACCCAATGTAGCAAGTGGCAAGTTTGAACCTGGAATTGGGTAAATTTCACCATTTTTACCATATTTACCTTTACGTGCACCCAATAGAATTACACCCGCAAGCGCTGCAGCTGCACCGGTTGCATGGACAATGGCAGAACCTGCAAAATCAACAAAGCCTAATTCAGATAGGAAGCCGCCACCCCATGTCCAGTAACCTTCAATTGGGTAAATTAATCCTGTAAGTACTACTGTAAACACTAAGAAAGCCCATAACTTCATACGCTCCGCTACGGCGCCAGATACAATAGACATAGCCGTTGCAACAAATACTACCTGGAAGAAAAAATCAGACTCTAGTGAATGATCGGCGTCTGCCGCTTGACTACCTATTAGGCCACCAAATGAAGGAATTATTCCGCCTTCAACGTTGTCTACATACATAATGTTGTAACCGACCAACAAAAACATAGTACAAGCGATAGAATAAAGTGCGATATTTTTAGTTAGAATTTCTGTGGTATTTTTTGAGCGCACTAAACCTGCTTCTAACATTGCAAAACCAGCTGCCATCCACATAACTAAGATGCCAGAGATTAAAAAGTAAAACGTATCGAGCGAAAACTTCAGCTCTATAATTGTATTTTCCATGTTGCCCCCTTAAATAGCATCATCATCAAGTTCGCCAGTACGAATACGGACAATTTGATCTAAGTCGTAAACAAAAATTTTGCCGTCACCAATTTTGCCCGTTCCAGCAACTTTGGTAATGGTTTCTACAACGCGTTGGCAATTTTCACTACGAGTGGCAATTTCAAGTTTAATTTTAGGTATAAAGTCAACTTGGTACTCTGCACCACGGTATAACTCTGTATGACCTCTTTGACGTCCAAACCCCTTAACGTCAACCACGGTCATTCCTTCGATGCCTAAATCAGCGAGTGCTTCACGCACATCATCTAGTTTGAATGGCTTTATTATTGCACTGATCATTTTCACAAAGGCCCCCTTAGGACACTAGCTTGTTATTGTATTTGCTCTATGCAATCCAACCTTTGTGCCACCTTTAAATTACAAATAAAAACAGAGGGTTATTAAATTAAATAATATAAAAAACAAAAAAGCGCACCATTTAGGTGCGCTTTTTTTAAGCAAAATACAGAATTGGTGCGAGTCGATAAATACGCAAATAATCGTCTTTAACTAACCGTTACACTCTCGCCAAATACACATTGATAATGTATTTAAGATTAAAGTTACTCTGTCGCATAGAAAGACAAAGCCGGTTTTTTAGCATCACTTAGCCATATTGACTCCATAGTTTGCACCACTCGAAAGTGAAACTCTTCATGGGTGAAGGGTTTAGTTAAAAAGTCATTCGCACCTGATTTAATAAATCGTGCAGCAACGCCATAACTATATACATCAGCTAAACCAATAATGGCCAATTGCTCACGGCTTTTAATATTACGAATAGCTCTAATTAATTCAAAACCATTCATACCTGATAAGTTATGGTCAGTGATCACTAAGTTGATAGCCTGATCATGCTCAAGTATATGAAGAGCTTGCGCACTATTATCAACAGTAATGATGTCAAACAATTGTTTTTCGAGCATTTGCTTAACCAAGCTACTGCTCAATAAGGAATTATCTACAACCAGCGCTTTGCGCCCCTGGTTACGCAATAACTGTGCTACAAATTTTATGGCGTAAAGATAAGAGTCGCGATTATCTTTAATGACGTAATCGATAATACCTAATTCCAGCATTTTTAAACGTGTATGTTCATCTGTTTGCGTTGTCATCACCAACGTAGGGATACCTTGCGACAGTGTAAAGCGAGTTATATCAGTATCGATTTGACCACCAACAGATAAATCAACTAACGCGAGCGAATAACTAGTTTGATTTAGTAACTTTTTACATTGAGTAAGTGACTGAGCGAAATCAACCCGCACATCAAGATAATGAGCAGCAATATGTTTGAGTACCTGTTGTACCCTTATATTATCTTCAACAATTAAAACCCGTTGCATAAACTCCCTTTCATTTACGTTCACCCTTTATGGTAATAAACCTAAAAATAAATCACTCTCAAGCATCCATTTAAAAACAATTAAAGCGACCAATAACCTAAAAAACTTAATTAATAATTAAATTTTTTAATCGCCTTAAACTTACTGTATGGCATACACATCAAGTATATTTCGCCCGTTTGCTATGTTGAGATTAATCTTAATTATATAAACTCAACGATTATTATCGGCAGCTAGTCTCAATACTTTTGTTTTTTACTCAAATATCGCTATAACTGCAGTACATAAAATAAAAAGGGTTAGTTATGAAATTTAGTCGAAGTCTATTTTTACCCATTGCCGCAATTGCACTTACATTTACGAGTGCAACGTTTGCCGATAATCAACGCCGTATTGATATCGACAGTAAAGTAGTTACTCAGCACAAAGCAAAAATAAATAACGAACGATTTTCTTATACGGTAGCAACAGGCACACAGCCAGTATGGGATAACAAGGGTGATGCCATTGCAACCCTTCAATACACTTACTACACCCGCGATAAAGTAGATGATAGAACAAAGCGTCCATTACTTATTTCATTTAATGGTGGCCCTGGTTCAGCATCAGTTTGGATGCATTTAGCTTACACCGGCCCTCGCGTTTTAAAAATTGACGACGAAGGCTACCCAATTCAACCTTATGGTGTAAAAGATAACCCTTATTCGGTTTTAGATGTAGCGGATATCGTTTATGTAAATCCTGTAAATACAGGTTATTCACGTGTTGTAGAAGATAAAGACGGTAACCTTTTACCCAAAGATAAACAAAAAGAGCTATTTTTTGGCGTTAATGCCGATATAAAGTACCTCGCAGAATGGCTTAATACTTTTGTATCTCGAAATGAACGTTGGCGCTCTCCAAAGTTTTTAATTGGTGAAAGCTATGGTACTACTCGTGTATCGGGTTTAGCGCATGAGCTGCAAAATAGTCAGTGGATGTACATTAACGGTGTTGTACTCGTATCTCCTACCGATATCGGTATTAAACGCGACGGACCAGTAAAAGCAGCTAACCGCCTACCTTACTTTGCAGCTACTGCATGGTACCACAAAGCATTAAACGCCGATTTACAAGCAAAAGATTTAGACGAGCTATTACCGGAAGTTGAACAGTTTACCGTTAATGAGCTTATTCCTGCGCTTGCAAAAGGCGGCTTTATAGCGCCTGAAGAAAAACGTCGTATTATTAAAAAAATGGCTGAATATGCGGGTTTATCTGAAACATTTGTTAGTCAAAACAATTTAGATATTCCAACACAGTTTTTTTGGAAAGAGTTATTGCGTGAACGCGGACAAATGGTTGGTCGACTGGATTCGCGCTATTTAGGCATAGATAAACGCGATGCTGGTGAGTCACCAGATTACTGGGCAGAGCTTACATCATGGCTGCACTCTTTCACTCCTGCAATTAACTATTATCTTCGTGAAGAGCTTAATTACAAAACCGATATCAAATATAACTTATTTGGTAACGTTCACCCATGGGATAGAAGCGGAAATAATACCGGTGAAAATTTACGCTTAGCCATGGCTCAAAACCCTTATTTAAATGTAATGGTTCAGGCGGGCTACTTTGACGGTGCAACCAATTACTTTGATGCCAAATATACTATGTGGCAATTAGATCCAAGTGGTAAAATGCAAGATAGGTTAAGCTTTAAAGGCTACCGCAGTGGCCATATGATGTATCTACGCCACGCAGATTTAGAAAGCTCTAATAACGATTTACGCGAGTTTATAAATCAGTCTTTACCCAAAGACGGTGAATCCGCTAAATACTAATTAGCTTTTACCCACTAAAAAGTGACCTCTTAGGTCACTTTTTTGCTTATAACTGCGGCGGTTCGGTATGTGTGCAATTACCGGTGCGAATAACGGTTGGCTTTGCTATGTACTGCTTAGTAGTGAGTATTTCAGCAAGATTTATTAGCGTCTTAAGGGTGCTTTTTAGGGCGATCCGATTATTTAACCACGTGGGTATCTTACCGCCTGGTAACGCATATACCTGATAACTAATGTGCAAATTTTTCGCCTGCTGAGTTAACAGCCACATTGCATCTAAGGTGCTTATTCTTATTACCCCTTTAGTTTTAGGTAAAAAATCTGGGCGCGCGTGAATACTAAGCTGCGTTTGCAAGTCATTCACTTTTTTATAGCACGAATAAGTAATCACATCTCTATTGCTAACAGGCCACGGGCTATCAATATAACTGTAAACTAAGTTTTCTGAAGGGCTTAAACTTTTGAGTAACGTGACCTTAGTAATGTTTTCTATCCAGCTAGGGGCTGTATCGGTATCACTAAGTAAAGCAACTAAATCCTCTGCGGTGACATTGCTAACCACCGTTTCAGCTTTCATTTTCAAGGTATCGTCAGTTAAACGCTGAAAATAAACACTTACCCCTTGTTTACTTTCGTAAAGTTGCCAAGATGGCTGTGAACACACATTGGTAGCAAAACACAAAAGTGAAAAAATCATGCACTTTTGCAGCAAAGTCCGGCTACAAAAGCGCTTAGCCATTAAAGCCAATAGGGTTCTGTATCAAATGAAGCGTTTCGACTTTGCTCCATGGCACTGACTAAAAAGTCAGATTTTTGCTCTAACCATAGTTGTATTTTTGCCAATTGAGCATCCTCTTGCCCGCCACATAGCTGTTTTAAATAATCAAGCGTGCTTAACTCATACATCCCATGAGAAATATCCAACCAAGGGAGCCTAAACTCTAATCGCTCATCTTTATTAAACAGTGCCCCTAAACAGTTACCACTGAGTAAACTGTTCTCTAATTGAGTGCGAAAGTTTAAATAATCATTGCCTGCTAAGCTTTGCTCTTTAGGCAATAAGCGATGTAAGTTTTTCCAATCTTTATCAAATAAGCGATGAGCAATATCTACAATAGGTTGCTCTGCATTTTGAAGCTCTGCTTGGCTCCAATCTTTACGCCACTGCTTATTTATCAGCCACGTTGTTAAGCTCAGCAATAAACGGTTGTAGCGTGCACTATGAAAAAGCGAAAAAATATCGTCAATGCTCGGCTGTAACTCTTTTAAATCGTTAATAACTTGCGTTAACGCTGGGGCGCTATTTATTTTTTTATAAAAAGCATGGCGCTTAGAAGTATAAGTTTTTAACTGAATTGCATTTTCAACCCATGCTAACTCACTTAATAGCCACTTGAGTTCTGTTCTGAGTTGCTCAGTACTTTCTTTACTAACAATATCGTCAAACAACCAAAAGTTGTGGCGAATTAAGCTAATGCCGTCGGTTACACGTTTTAATGTTTTTAAACTTGGCTTATCGAAATAGCATTGCTCGTGTTTTTGCACAAAGCGAATACCAAACCCCATAGCTTCAATAAGGGCTTGCTCTTGAGTGGCTTGCTTATTAAGTTTCACAAAGCCGATTGATTTACTTGGTTGAAGCGGCGTGTCATCCGCAAGGCGGTAGCCTCTTGCTGCTTTTGAATAAAGCCCTAAACGTATGCTGTTTTGGCTCACTAATATATCCGCAAAAGCAAATAGCTCCTCACGACTACCTTCAACCAGCTCGATTTCAAGCTCGCTGATGATTTCTACCTTACCTGACGCAGCAATTTCACCTTTATCTAATACCACTTCAATTTTGGCACCATTTGGGGTTTCTATTAACCACGTACGGCGAATAAAATTAGTACTAAAAATAGGGAATAGATTTTGTGATATGGCATCAATTTGCATACCGTGAGGCCAAATTGATGAATCAAACGCCATTAGATTTGGTCGGTTTGTTTCTATTGGAAGATTGTACTCTGGGCGCTGATGTAAGCCCCCTACCACTTCTCCAGCTAGCTTAATTGTTTGCTCACAGCGCTCGTCTGTACAACGCGTTCTAAAGCCAATATCGAGTGCTCTTAACTCTCTGCTTGGTGTATCATAATAAGCATTTTGCAAACTTTTAGAAGGTTTGTTTGTGACTGTTTTTGCAAATTGAGTAATTAGTGAGGGGATCAGTGGAATGACGTCATCTGATACCAAAAATTTCAGTTCTATCTCAGTATCCATTAGGCTTGCGGATTACCCTTAAAATTAATAAGTGCTCAAAATAAACAAAGCAGCCCTATATTGCAAATTTTTTAGTCATAAACACACAAGCAAAATGCTCTGGTTACAATATCTGTCTTGCTATTAAACTATTAAATCCATACTATCTATATACTTATGCGAAATAAAAATCACGTTCACAACGGACACTGCTAGATTAACAAGGTAGATAAATGCTAAAACACTGTTTACTATGGCTGCTTTTAACAGCCGCCCCGTTTATGAGCCAAGCAGAGGAAGCTCAATCAACGTCGCCGACTAATGCTAAAACAGCTTATATAATCGATAATTTGTATACTTTCATGCGCTCAGGTGCCAGTAAAGACTATCGTTTACTTGGTTCAATAGATGCAGGTACGCAACTCACTTTATTATCTGATGAACAAAATGGTTTTATAAAAGTTAAAGATGATAAAGATCGTGAAGGCTGGGTAGAAGCTAAATTCATTAGTGAATCAGCTGGTTTAAAACAACAATACCAAGCCCTCAATAATGAAATAAGCACTATGCAAAATAGACTTCGTCAAGCGCAAGTTGAGTTACCTGAGCTGCAAGAGCAAAACGCACAGTTAACCGAACAAAACGCGCAACTATTAGCACAAATTAGTCAGTTACAAGGTGAGCTTTCTCAAGAGCAACAGCTAAAACAAGCAACCAGTGCTAAAGAAAAACGCCAGTTACTTACTTACGGTGGAGCCATTGCATTTTTAGGTTTGTTCTTAGGAATTATCTTAACTATCGTGTTATCACGCAGAAAACGCTATGAAGGTTGGGCATAAGCTTAACTTAATACAGCAGGCATAAAAAAAGCATCATATGATGCTTTTTTTATGCCTGCTGTATTTTTGCTTAAAAGAATATCTACGTTATATATCTAAACGAAGCCCAGGGTCTTGTTTGATTTTTTCTATTACCATGTAAGTGTGGTGTGTGCCCACTCCCGGAATATCAACCAAATCACCTAATACTTCTCTGTATTCATCCATGTTGGAAACGCGAATTTTTAATAAATAGTCATAACCACCCGCTACCATATCACACTCAACAACCTGCTTAATTTTAAGAATGTGTTCACGAAATACTTTAAATACGGCTGTATTTGAAGTAACTAATGATACCTGCACATGGGCCACTAGGCTTTGATTAAGTTTTTCCTCACTTAATTTAGCGAAATACCCCTCAATATAGCCCTCTTGCTCTAAACGTTTAACCCTATCTAAACAGGGACTGGGGCTTAAATTCACCTGCTTTGCGAGGTTAACATTTGAAATTCTACCATTGCGCTGCAAAACGTCTAAAATTGATATATCGATACGATCAAGCAGGCGTAATCTATTCGGATTAGTCATATCAGTATTTTATATGGATAAGTTAATAATATGCCCTGTAAATTATCGTAAAACGGCGAAATTAACCAGCATATTCTGCTGGATTTTAATTAGAATGCACGCTTTACACCAACAACATTTAGCGGTAATTAACAATTATCCTAAGTCTTAACACTCCTGAGGGTTGCTTATGTTATTCAATGGCGATTTAACAACGACTTGTCCGATCAGACAAAAGATCCGTGACTTTTACCGTATTGATGAGAATGCGGTTATTGATCACATTTTACCACTTGCAGAAGTCGGTGTTAAAGCACGAAGCCGTGCATGGGAAAGAGCTCGCCAAATAGTATTAAACATTCGTAAAGACCAAGATGGTCAAAGCGGTGTTGATGCGCTATTAAATGAATTTTCACTATCGAGTGAAGAGGGTGTGGTATTAATGTGTTTAGCCGAAGCATTGCTTCGCGTTCCTGATAAAGCAACTCAAGAAACATTAATACGTGATAAATTAGCAAATGGCGATTGGAGCTCTCACTTAGGCAGTAGTGATTCTTTATTCGTTAATGCTTCGTCTTGGGGATTATTAGTAACCGGTAAAATGGTTAACTATAACGACAAAACGAAAGAGCAACAATTTGGTATGCTCAAAAAAACCATTGGTCGTTTAGGCGAGCCTGTTATTCGTAAGTCTGTGAACTTTGCCATGAAAATTATGGGTAAACAGTTCGTAATGGGCCGCACTATTGACGAGGCCATCGAACGTGCAGCCGATACAGAGAAAAAAGGCTATGTATATTCTTACGATATGCTAGGCGAAGGCGCTCGCACAATGAAAGATGCTAAGCGCTACTTCGACAGCTACATGAATGCAATTCATTCTATTGGCAAAGCAGCAAATGGCCGTGGTCCAATAAAAAGCCCGGGCATTTCTGTAAAGTTATCAGCTATTCATCCGCGTTATGAATTTACTCATAAAGAACGCGTGATGGAAGAAATCGTTCCAAAACTAAAAGAACTTGCACTTGCCGCTAAAAAATACGACATCGGGTTTACTGTTGATGCTGAAGAAGCTGACCGTTTAGATATTTCTCTTGATGTTATTGAAGCGGTATTTAGCGATGAAGATCTTGGCGATTGGCAAGGTTTTGGTTTAGCGGTTCAGGCGTATCAAAAGCGCGCTATTTTTGTTATTGAATGGCTAACAGACCTAGCAACCCGTGTGGGTCGTAAAATGATGGTGCGTTTAGTAAAAGGCGCATACTGGGATACCGAAATCAAAACCACACAACAAGATGGTTTAGACTTCTTCCCGGTATTTACCCGTAAAGCAACCACTGATGTGTCATACAAAGCATGTGCGATTAAAATGCTTGAAGCACGAGATGTACTTTACCCGCAATTTGCAACACACAACGCCTACACTGCTGCAACTATTTTAGAAGTAGCTAAAGGTGATAACCAAGGTTTTGAATTCCAACGTCTACACGGTATGGGCGAATCTTTATTTGACCAAATAGTTAATGCAGAAAAAATCCAGTGTCGTGTATACGCACCAGTAGGCCAGCACGAAGACTTACTTGCTTACCTTGTTCGTCGTTTACTAGAAAATGGTGCTAACTCATCTTTTGTAAATGCCATTGTAGATACCACTCAACCGGTTGAAGCATTATTACCAGATCCTGTTGAAACGCTGCAAGGTTTACGTAATAAATACAACACGCAAATAAAAATGCCAATTGATTTATACGGCGAAGAACGTGCCAACTCAAAAGGTATGGATTTAACTGATATTAACGTGATCACCCCGTTTAAAGAAAATTTAGACACTTGGTTTGAAGAGCACTTAATTGAAGAAAGCCAAGTACCAGAAGGCGCGCTGGCAGTTAAAAATCCAGCAAACCATAAAGAAATTATTGGCCACGTAAAATTACAAAATAGCGATGAAATGAAAGTGTTGCTAGCCAATGCTGAAACCGCTTTTGAATCATGGTCACAAACACCAGTAAAAGAGCGTGCTAATCTATTGCGTCGCGTTGCTGATATTTTAGAGCGTCATCATGATGAGCTTGTTGCTATCTGTATTAAAGAAGCAGGTAAAGTGGCACAAGATGGTATTGATGAAGTACGCGAAGCGGTTGATTTTTGTCGTTACTACGCAGCCCGTGCTGAAGAGCTTGCTCAAGATGAGCGCTTTGAAGCTCGTGGTGTGATTTTATGTATTAGCCCATGGAACTTCCCACTCGCTATTTTCTTAGGTCAAGTTGCAGCTGCTATCGTTACGGGTAACACAGTAATTGCAAAACCTGCAGAACAGACGAGCTTAATTGCTCTACGCGCTATTGAATTAATGCTTTCTGTTGGTTTACCTGAGCACGTTGTACAGCCTGTGGTTGCTCGCGGTAGCGAAGTAGGTAAAACCATTGTGCCAGATGAGCGCATTCAAGCAGTTATGTTTACAGGTTCAACTGAAACGGGCACGCTTATTTCGCAAACATTAGCGGCACGTAACGATATTCAGGTGCCTTTAATTGCAGAAACTGGCGGCCAAAACTGTATGATTGTTGACTCAACAGCGCTGCCTGAGCAAGTTGTTGATGATGTAATCAGTTCTGGTTTCCAAAGTGCAGGTCAACGTTGTTCTGCATTACGCGTACTCTTTATTCAAGAAGATGTTGCTGATGGCATTATCGACATGCTCAAGGGCGCGCTTGCTGAATTACACATTGGCGACCCATCATTACTCTCTACAGACGTAGGCCCTGTAATTGATGAAAAAGCGCTGAAAACACTCAACGACCATGTTGAATACCTAAAGGGTAATGCAACACTTCACTATGAGTGTAAAATTCCTGATAACAGCGAAAACGGTGCGTTTTTCTTTGCCCCACGTTTATACGAAATCAAAGACTTATCGGTATTAAAGCGTGAAGTATTTGGCCCGTGTGTGCACGTGATCCGCTTTAAAGCAAGTGAGCTTGATAGTGTTGTCGACCAAATTAACAACACCGGTTACGGCTTAACAATGGGTATT
The DNA here is from genome assembly GCF_003173795.1 of Pseudoalteromonas sp. meg-B1. Classification (GTDB taxonomy): domain Bacteria; phylum Pseudomonadota; class Gammaproteobacteria; order Enterobacterales; family Alteromonadaceae; genus Pseudoalteromonas; species Pseudoalteromonas undina. The sequence goes on from NZ_QGQU01000004.1 coordinate 326,129, forward strand.
CATTCTCGTATTGAAGAGCGCTGTGAACACTTAGCTAAAATGTCGCGCGCAGGTAATGTTTACGTAAACCGTAATATGATTGGTGCGATTGTTGGCGTGCAACCCTTTGGCGGCCGTGGACTATCAGGTACTGGCCCTAAAGCCGGTGGACCAAACTACCTACAACGCTTAATCAAAGAAAAAGCATCACCAGATAACGTACAAATGACTAACCTAACGCCAGACGAGCTTGATTTACACCACTACAGTGGCGCAAATGAGCAAGTAGAAAAGCTAATGGTTAACTCTATGCGCGATGAAAAAATTTGGCGTGCAACACCACTGAATGACCGTGTTTCTGCGGTGCGTCAGTTATTAGCGAAAGTAGCAACCGTTGAAATTATTGATGACCTTGCAGACGATTTAGCGTTAACACTTGCCGATGCACGTGCTCAGTTAAACCGCTTAGAAAAGCACATGCGTAAATATACAACATTGCCAGGGCCAACGGGTGAATCGAATACACTTCACCTTGAAGCACGCGGCTGTGTAGTATGTTACGCAGATAAGAGCACCTCATTTAACTTTTGGGCACTATCGATTATTACCGCGCTTGCTGCTGGTAACACGGTAATAACAGTAGCATCTGAAATATTTTATGATGAAGCGGTTGCTTTTAGAGATAAGTTTATTGCAACCGGCGTTGCAGAAGGTGTTTTCCAAGTAGCTAAACCAAATCAGTTACAAGCGATATTAGCGCATCCTCACCTAGCCGGAGCGGTAGTTGCTGCACGTTCTTCTCGCTTAGGCTACTTCAGCCAACAGCTTGCACAACGTAAAGGCGCTATACTGCCAGTGATCAGCTCTGAGTATTACGACACGCTAATTAAGCGCTTAATTACTGAAAAAACAATCAGTATAGACACGACGGCATCAGGCGGTAACACCTCCTTGATGACCCTTGTTGAAGATGATGAATAGAAAATAATCATTATTTAATTAAAAAGGCATCAAATTGATGCCTTTTTTATTTCTAAATGTGAATTTATTTGTTACTTTCTCTAATCATACTTGTTAATAAGAGTTCACTTTGAAAACCATTCCAACTTCACAGCTTAAGCCTGGTATGTTTGTACAAAAAGTTGTTAAACAAACTGGTAGCATTAGAATAAAAAACCAAGGCTGGGTTAAAACTCAAAGTGGAATTGATAAATTAATAAAATCAGGAATTTTAGAGGTTGAAATCGACCCTGATAAAATGCTCGCCTCTGAAGAACCTGAAACACAAACAACCTTACCTACTCAGCACGAAGTCAAAAAACGCGATCCTTGGTTAATTACCCACAGTGCTGAGCAAGAAATGAGTAAAGCTAAAAAGCTTTACGATGAAGCAAAAAACCTGCAAACCAAAGCGTTTGGCGATATAGAGTCTGGCCGCACTGTTGATGTTGCGCCTTTTAAAGAACTGGCTAGTGGGTTTATTGACTCCGTATTTAGAAATCAAGATGCGCTGGCGTGCATCACGCAAATGCGCCAAAAAGATGCCTACCTGTTAGAGCACTCGATAAATGTGTCTATTTTGATGAGTATTTTTGCTAAACATCTCGGTATTGAAAAACCGATCATTGAAGAACTTGCCACCGGCGCCCTTTTGCATGATATGGGAAAAATAAAAATCCCTGATGCTATTCTCAACAAACCAGGCCGCTACAGTGACGAAGAATTCAAAGTGATGCAAAATCATGCGCTCTTTAGCAAAGAAATACTAGAAGACGCAGGATTAACGGGGATTGCCGTAGATATTGCTGGTATGCATCACGAGCGCTTAGATGGCAAAGGCTACCCCTTTGGTAAAAAAGGCGATGAAATAAGCCAGTACGTCCGCATGGCGTCTATTGTTGATGTTTATGATGCATTAACTGCTGAACGTGTTTATAAAGCAGGTATGGAACCAATTAGAGCATTTAAAATTTTAAAGCAAGGCTGCCCAGATAGCTTTGATGGAGTGCTACTTAATAAGTTTATTCAGTGCATTGGTATTCACCCTGTGGGCACACTGGTAAAACTTTCTAGCCAAAAAGTGGGACTCGTTACTCAAAGCAATCCTGCAACACCATTAAAGCCAGTAGTAAAAACGTTTTTTAATGCAAAGCATGGGCGTTACACTGAAGTTCAAGACGTTGACTTATCAAATAAAAGAACGCAGGACACGCTTGAATCAGCAATAAAACCCAAAGAGTATAATATAGATTTAGAAGGCTTTTATAAGCACTCTATCTTTAGTTAATTGGCCACTATTGTGGCCAATCTTGCAGGGCTTTTAAGCTAAATTCATAACCGTCAAAATCAAGTACGCTCTGATCTGGCGCTATTTCTAACACCTTCAACGCACCAATAGACTCCCCTTCATATAGCTCTCTGCCATTGAGCTTTATCCAGCGTTTATCCGCCGCTGAAGAATAAATGTGCGCCTGATATTTAATGCTTGGTAACATACTTTGTAAGCCATCAGGAAGTAGCTCAACAGGCTGTACTCGTGATGAAAGGCGAGAGCCTTGAGTTACTTCATAGTCAGCTGTTGTTTCTGTGCTATTAACGGCTTGCGCAAACGCATTTCTCAGCGTGTCGGGAACCGTATCGAGTTCATCATTTAACTCTGGCTGCGCAGGCACATTTTGGTTAAGTGGTTTACCTAACACCTTGTATTTACTCAACTCATCTGCAGTGATTGTTCTTTTCGCCGGTTGAGTTGGTACACTTTGCGGTTGGCTGCTCGGTGATTGAAAACTAGATGAAGCGTTATTCTGCGTCGAGAAATTTTGCGTTTGCCCTTGAGACGCTTGATTAACGCTCATAGGTAAATATTGTCCTTGTGGCGTCAGCAACATTTGCTGCACACCCGTTGGGGTTTGTACATAAACCAACTGCCCTGCCAGCGGCACAGAATTGTTAGGCGCAGCTGTTACAATGGGCACTTGAGGGGTTGTTACTGTTTGAGCAACCGTTCTTTGTACCTCTTCTGCGCTTGTTGGTTTTTCTACAACCCCTGACTCTTTTTGACTAAGGTCATTTTGAACAGGCTCATTTTTAACGGTTACGTTTTCTTGTTGCGCCCACTTGCCGACAAAGAAGCCACTGCCCAATATACTCGTTGCCAATAAACTTCCTGCGAGTAAAAAACTAATTCGACGATAGGTCATCAACTGGCGTTGTTGTTTTAATTGTTGCGCTTGCAAGTCATATTGCTCAGCGCTCATGGTATCGTGCTTTGATTGCTTTAACGCATCTAATAAATAAGACATGAATCACCTAACTAAAAAATAAAAGACAGGCCAATTCCTGCACCAAAAAGCATTAACGCAGCAGCGCTATAAGGCCAAATCGAACCTGCTTTACTCACCTTCTTATTTGTAACAATAAAGTCGATAGGTAAAGATTCACTCGCCGCTTGCTTAACAATATCACTGCCAACAATTTCTTGTTGTTTCGAAAATGCCCCTACTAATGCGCGTTCACATACCAGATTCATTAATCGTGGCACACCGCCTGTGAGCTGATGCACCATTTGCATTGCTTCCATTGAAAATATTTTCTTGTCACAACCTGCAATATGCAGCCGATGTTGAATATAAGCAATGGTTTGCCCTGGTGTTAGTGCTAACAAGTGATATCTGGCAGTAATACGCTGTGCCAGTTGCCTTAACTCATTTCGCTTTAGAAGTACCTGTAACTCAGGCTGCCCTACTAATACTATTTGTAATAACTTTTTATGATCAGTTTCAATATTGGTTAATAAGCGAAGTTGTTCTAGCACATCAGGGGCAAGTAACTGTGCTTCATCAATAATCAAAATAGTATGCCCCCCCGCTTTATTATTAAACTCAAGGTGCTTTTTAATGACATCCGTTAGACTTTTCAGCGTTGCATTTTTGGCGTCGTACGTTATTTGTAATTCATCGCAAATACTGGCTAACAGTTCAAGCTCTGATAACGCAGGATTATGGATCATGGCTACTTGGGTATTTTCAGGCAGTCGCTCTAACATACTACGCGTTATGGTGGTTTTACCCGTACCCACTTCACCTGTTAACAGCACAAAGCCGCCGTCTTCACCTAACCCATAGGTAAGGTGTGCTAATGCTTCTTTGTGGCGTTCACTTAAAAATAAGTAGTGGGGATTAGGCGAAATTGAAAATGGCTTTTCTTGTAAACCAAAATAGCTTAAATACACCTTTATAGTCCTTGGTCGTTAATTCACGGCCTATAATGGCAAAAAAATAGCCTGGGTGACAACTACAACCAGGCTTTATTATTAAAATAGTGTAAATAAAAAGGCTAACCGTAAATAAAAGCGCATTTTTAGATTCGCTAATACATTAATTAACTACTTCTCATAGCGTACTAGGCGTAAATATACGTTACTTGTTTTAGCATGTAAGCTATTTAAACCACTGGAAAATTGATAAACCCATGCCGAATTTATATTGCTAATACCCGAGGTATTAGACCAATAATTTTGCGACTGCGTTGCTAAAAAAATACCCGCATTAATACTTGGATCGGTACAGCGGTGATCAACTATACTGGCTAACTCTTTAATACTTGGTACTTGCCAGTCGTTATAACCTGCCGAAGTGTCGTTAAATGCCCCTTTGAGTGAAGCTTGCCAATTTAATGGTTGAGTATCACCATCGCAGCTAGTTGTTTCGCTATTATAAACTTGACCATAATTACAGCGCTGCCACATTAGCCCTGTTTTAGTATCTGACACAGTGCCATCAATATTAATCACAAATCGGTCGGTATCATCGCTAGTCGCTACCTCTTCATAACACTGCTGCGCTGCAAGTGACTGGCTCAACCCCAAGGCTAATAACATAGAGACTTTAATTAATTTCATAATAATCACCTTAACGATTTCTAACTAAGCGCACGTAAGCGGTATTATCTTTTGGATAGGCTAAATCATTGCCATCCATCATATCGATAGTGTAAGCCTGAGATAAACTGGCACCATCAACCGCGGTCTGTGAGGTCCAGTAGCGTAAATGCCCGACACTATTAGTCGATGGTGTATTAGGAAAAAATGCAGTATCTATCAATACATTTTGCCCTTGTTTACCGTAGTCGATTAAACCTAACAGCTCAGTATAAGTAGGTAAACGCCAATTACTGCCGCCACAAAAATCAAGCGCGTTAACCTCATCAATATAGGTTTGTAATCCACAATCAGTATCGCTCGGGCACGTAGTATTAGCACTACCCGTTACATCGCCACTATTGACAGTCCCTTGCCAAATATAGCGGTTTTGTCCATCACGCAGTGAGGTATTTGGTAACACGCCGGAATAAGGACTTTTCACTTCCCAAACAAGGCCGGTAGTATTATCGCGAATACAGCTAAAGTTCGACGCATCATCAAGAAGCTCATCGGCAAACTCATTAAGTTTTGTGTAATCAAAAGCCAAATTCCCTTTACCCACTTTACCTAAACGATTGGCAAAACTATCACGCCCAAGATCAGCATCTTGAGCTGGAAACTCATCATTATTACAATTAATACGTTGAGTATTATTATAACACTCACCTACTCCGGTATCGTTTATTAACCCAAGCGCTTTGGGTGTTACATCAATAAATACGGTATCTGTGTCGGTGCGCCCTTTTAAGTCCATAACTTGTACTTCAAAGCTAAGGGTTGCATTTAAATCAATATCAGAGGCAAAAAAGCTGGCAGTACATGACTGTGGTTCAAGAAGAGCTTCGGTATTTCCGGTAAGTTGTTGCCACTTACATTGGTAAGTCTGAGTTGCCGCTTCGCTTGCCGTCGCATCTAAAATAACCTTATCAAACTCTTCTACTGTTTGGTCTGCACCCGCATCGGCAATAATCACTTGGGCTGTTTTATTAAGGGTCATATCAAATTGTGATGCAGATACTCCGCCCTCATCATCAGTTACGGTGAGTTGCCATTTTAAGTTGGTGTTATTTTCTAATAATGGATGAGGAAAACTAAGCGTTGGATTGGTATAGCTATCAATTGTTAAATCAGGCCCAGATAATAATTGCCACAAGTAACTACTAATTTCGCCATTTTCATCGGGGTCTGCGGAGGTTAAACCACTAAGAGTTACAGTATCTTTATAAACTGAGGGTAAGTTTGCAGGAGCAACTTGAGTAACAACAGCAAGAGGAAGCTGATTATTAGAGGCAATGAAAACACTCAAGTCGTCATTCACTAAACTACCATCTGGCGTTTGATAGCTTACTCTTAAGACCAATTCACTATCAGATTTTACATCCGGTGCAGTGATGGTTTGTTCAGCCCCTTCAAGCGGAAACACATCTATAAGAGGACCGCTTACACGCTGCCAAGTAAAAGTACCATCTGCAGGAGAGCCTTTTGCAGAAATAGTAAACTCTGATTTTTCTACAACTTGGAGATCGTTACCTGCAAATACTGACGTTTTAATATCACTGTTATCAGCACCGCCTCCCCCTCCACATGCAGCCAAAAGCAAGCATGCCATAAGTGGTATTAACGAAATTGCTTTCATACTAAGCACCTTTGTGTCTTATAATTATCTAATAAGACTGTGAAGCAAAAAAAGTGCCATTATGAGTTATAAATAGCTATCTTGATGAATACGAACAAATAATTTAGTGCCAACTTTACTGTAATCTACTTTATATTCGCGGCCATCTAAGGATTGAATAAACAACAACTGTTTTTCCTCGCTAAATACATCTGGACTTGCGATATAAACCATATCTAAGTAGCGCTCTTTTGCATCACGGCGGTTTTTTGGCAGCTCTTCTTTAAATGGTTCTAGACCATTCGCTGTTACTTTAATTCGAGGATGTTCCTCACCATTAACAATCACTAAATCTAGTTTTCTATCTTTATGAATTATGGTGTTTCGACCACTTTTAATAAAAGATCTGTCTTGGCTCATAGTTATTCCTAATCCCGCAGTGAGTGCTTATATTATTATTCACACTGCGACTTGATAAACTGAGAGGGATCACGCTTCCATTTATTTAAATTTGCGCAAAATTCCCAAATATCACTTTCTATTACACTGGGGGGTAACAGTAAGTCATACCCTGTTAAAAGCTGAAGATGCTTAGCCCTATTAGCAAACATCGCTATAAGCCCATTATAGTCAATTCCTTTTTTTGACCTAAATTTATTATCTTCAACTAACCATTCTGATGGGCAATGCCCATTTTTGCAATTTTTTTGAACAACTTGCATAAATAAGTGCCGCTGTTCTATTAGTAATTTACCCGCAATTCTTGGTGCTAAAGCAGCTAAAAATGTATCTATATCATTTAACTTAATACCAATCGCGTTAAGCTCAAGATGATCAATACCGTTATCAACTTTAGGAATACCGCAATGGTGGAGATTTTCTTGGTGTAAATCCCATTGCCCGTACTTATGCTGATATGTTAATTGCTGCTCAGTTAAAATAATACTATAAAAAGGTTCTTGTGTTTTAAAAAATCCAATTAAAATTGCTGCAATACATAAACTTACTAAAAAAATTTCAATAATACTGATTTCACCTGGACGCAATAAATTAAATAGCATGATAAAGATTAAACCAATGCTACCTACAACCAGTATTTCAATCCCATTTTTAGCGCCTTGCGCTCGGTATTTAAGTGTGTGTTTTTTTATATTAGCCATACTGAAAAAACGCCATATAAAATATAAACATAATAATAGCCCACAATACTAACTTTCTCAGTGTTAAACAGCGTTTGCATGATGTTTTGAAGTTCATCAATTAACTCCTATTATTACTGTTAAATAAGCGCAATGACTAAGTATCAGTTATTTTTACGCCTAACGCACAAATTAATGAGATACATAACCGCCTTTTTTTGTCCTGATTTCGTACAATACTTATAATCTATTTTCAGGTATGAAAACAATGCACTCTAAACAATCCGGCAAAGCCCTATTTCCATTTATTATTTCGGTACTAATAATTTTTAGCGTTTATTTATATTTGCCCGCATCACAGGGCGAGCAAGCTGATTACTCGGCAATGACAACACAAGTCTCTGCGCACACTGTCGAGTCGCAAGAAAATGCCATTATGATTGAAGCCATTGGCAGTGCCCGTGCTAATCAGGCTATTTACATTAAAAGCGCACAAAACGATTATGTCACCAGCATTTACTTTGAAGACGGCGACTTGGTCAGCAAAGGACAAAAATTAGTGCAACTGCAAAACCAACAAGAACAATTTGCAGTAAAAGAACTTAGCATTAATTTACAAGAAGAAAAACGCCAATTAGCTAGGCTTACCGAACTTTCTCGCTCACAAGCGACTGCCAAGTCGTTACTTGAAGAACAGTTAGCCCGTGTTGATGCCAGCGAAGCTCAACTTGAAAGTGCCAAAACTAAACTCAATGAAATGGCTATTACCGCGCCTTTTTCTGGGTTACTCGGTAAACGCGAAATATCGGTAGGCGCTTATATTAGTAACAGTACGATAATTACAACCTTAGATGATATCAGTATCATAAAAGTTGATTTTAAAGTGCCTGAAAAGTATTTAGCTCAACTGAAAAATGGAATGACGGTTCGCACTCAAAACGATGCTTACCCTGATCAAACCTTCACCGGTAAAGTAACCCATATAAGCTCACGTATTGATTCAATCACTCGCAGTGTAGAAGTAACAGCTAGTTTTGCTAATAAATCGGGTTTACTTCGCCCTGGTATGCTACTTAAAACTGCACTAGAGCTAAGCAGCAATCAAGCGCTCATGGTGCCTGAAAAAGCAATTATTCCTCTGCAAGATAAACACTATGTTTTTCAAATTGAAGATGGCATAGCTAATCGCATAGAGGTACATGTTGCAAGTAGAAACAATGGCTGGGTTGCAATAGACAAGGGGTTAAAGAACGGCGAGCAGATTGTTACCGAGGGAATAATCAAAATCCGCTCTGGTAGCAAAGTAAGCGTTAAGGGGTAACACGTGAAAATTACCGATACTAGCGTCAAACGCCCCGTTTTTGCGATTGTTATTAACTTACTGTTACTCACTTTTGGCTTAGTTGCTTTTAGTATGCTGCCTTTGCGTGAGTATCCAGATATTGAAACACCGATTGTAAATATTAGTACTGAATATACCGGTGCATCTGCTGAAATTATTGAAACAAAAATAACCCAAGTTATCGAAAACCGTATTTCGGGGATTGAGGGTATTAAAAGTATTAACTCATCGAGTCGTAATGGCCGCTCAAACATTACCATTGAGTTTAATATTAACCGCGACATAGACGATGCCTCTAACGATGTACGTGAACGTGTTGCACGGGCATTAGACAGCCTACCAGAGCAAGTACGCCCTCCTGAAGTATCAAAATCAAATAGTGACGAAAGCCCTATCGCGTGGTTTGTACTTAATAGTGAAACCATGGATTCATTGCAGCTTTCTGATTATGCACAGCGTTTTATTGTCGACCGTTTAGCCGTTGTTGATGGTGTATCAAATGTGCGTATTGGGGGAGAGCGAAAGTATGCTATGAAAGTATGGCTTAACCGCCAAGCGATGGCAGCTCGTGGCATTACCTCTAGTGATATAGAGCAAACACTTCGCAGTGAAAATGTAGAGCTTCCGGCGGGTGAAATTGAATCGGTAGACCGTGATTTTACTGTGCGCACTGCACGCAGCTATAAAAACCAACGTGATTTTCAAAACCTTGTCATTAAGCGAGGTGAAGATGGTTATTTAGTACGTCTAGGCGAAGTGGCTGACGTAAAATTAGAAGCCGCCGATGATGAAAGCTTATTTCGCGGAAATGGCCGTAATATGATTGGTATGGGTATTGTTAAACAAGCCAAAGCAAATACCCTTACAGTAGTTGATAACGCCCGCAGTGAACTAGAAAAAATAAAACGTAATTTACCTGAAGGCACTACTATAGAAGACAGTTACGACTCTTCAGTATTTATCAAAGAATCAATTAATGAGGTTTATAAAACTTTAGCAATTTCTATGGGGTTAGTAGTGCTTATTATCTTTATATTTTTAGGTAATATTCGCGCCACACTTATTCCTGCGGTCACCGTACCGGTCGCCTTAGTCGGTAGTTTTATGTTTTTATTAGCAATGGGTTATTCAATTAACTTATTAACTCTACTGGCACTAGTATTAGCAATAGGCTTAGTGGTAGATGATGCCATTGTAATGCTAGAGAATATTCACCGCCGCATAGAACTTGGGGAGCCGCCTTTATTGGCAGCTTATCGCGGCGCTCGTGAGGTAGGCTTTGCAATTATAGCCACCACCCTAGTGCTGATCTCTGTGTTTGTACCATTGGTGTTTATGGAAGGACGAATAGGCGCACTATTTACAGAATTTGCAATGGCAGTAAGTGCCGCCGTGTTCTTCTCCAGTATTACTGCATTAACACTCTCTCCGGCATTGTGTTCAAAGGTGTTAAAAGCTTCTGAAAAAGAAAGTAAGTTTAGCCAAGTAATGGATCGCTTTTTTACTAAATTAGAAAATGGATACCGTAACGCTTTAGCGTCAAACATGACTCGTAAATGGGGCTTAATGCTGAGCTTAGTTTTGGCTGGGTTTGTTAGTTATTCACTATTTTTACAAATACCGTCTGAACTTACCCCTAAAGAAGACCGTGGTACCTTTTTTGTACTTATGAATGGCCCTGAAGGCGCTAGCTATGAGAATAATGCCGCTAATATGGCAAAGATAGAAGAGCGCTTAATGCCTTACTCTGAATCTGGCGAACTAAGCCGAGTTTTAGTGCGAGTTCCAGGCTGGGGTGGCAGTGGTGGTGTAGCCATTGTTGGTATGGCGGATTGGGATAAACGCAAACGTTCAACCTGGGAAGTCATGGATGAAATAAGCGGTAAAATGCAAGAGGTCACCGATGTACGTGCTTTTGCAATTATGCGCCGTGGTATTGGCGGTGGTGGTTCATCGCGACCGATAGAGTTTGTTTTACAAGGTAATGATTATGCTCAGCTAGCTGATTGGCGCGATAGAATTATTAAACGTGCAGAGAAAAACCCTGGGTTAGTGCGCATTGATCATGATTATAAAGAAACCTTCCCACAATTTTTAGTCAGTATTGATAAAAATAAAGCCGCTGATTTAGGCGTATCAGTCTCGGATGTGGGACGTACACTTGAAACCATGCTTGGCCAACGCCGTGTAACCACTTTTATTGACCGCGGTGAAGAGTACGATGTAATTTTAAAGGGAACTAAAGAAGACTTTGCAAACCCTACTGATATTTCAAATATTTACCTTAAATCTCGCAGCAATGAATTGGTGCCACTCGACAGCCTTATAAGCTTGAAAGAAGAAGCCACCGCCTCGCGTTTAAACCGCTATAACCGTATGCGTGCAATTACTCTAAGTGCCAACTTAGCTGATGGCTATACGCTAGAACAAGCACTAAACTTTTTAAACAATATTGCCGCAGAAGAAAACGACATTGATGGCGCCATTGATTACAAAGGTGAGTCACAATTGTTTTATGAAGGTGCCTCAGCCATGACCTACGTGTTTGTGCTGGCATTGACCGTGACCTTTTTAGTGCTCGCTGCTCAGTTTGAAAGCTTTATGCATCCGCTTGTTATTATGCTCACCGTTCCACTTGGGCTAATGGGTGCTATGTTTGGCCTGTGGAGTATGGGCTTAACACTCAATATATACAGCCAAATTGGTATTGTGATGCTCATCGGGTTAAGCGCTAAAAACGGTATTCTGATTGTTGAATTTACCAATCAGTTACGTGATAAAGGGTTGGAATTTAGTGAAGCTATTTTACAAGCCGCTACCCAGCGTTTACGTCCTATTATAATGACCTCCCTAACCACAGTTATGAGCGCGGTACCTTTGGTACTCGCCTCAGGGCCTGGCTCGGAAAGTAGAATGGTAATTGGTGTGGTGGTATTTACCGGCGTAACGGTTGCCACCATACTGACTCTGTTTGTAGTGCCAGCGGCCTATTACGCACTAGCGCGAAACACACAATCACCAGAGTTTTTACAGCAAAAGCTAGATAAACAAGCAGCTGAAAAACCACTTAAAGAGATCTAAGTCACTCTGAGCGTCGTAATTAGCAGTTACGGCGCTATTTTGGTGCATATAACCATATAATTGAGGAAGTACTTATGAGTTCAACCACACAGGTAGCAACACTCGGCGGCGGCTGTTTTTGGTGTATTGATGCGGCATTTAGGCGTGTTAAAGGTGTACTCAGTGTTTGTTCTGGTTACACGGGTGGACATACTGATAACCCAACCTATAAAGCTATTTGCAAAGGCAATAGCGGGCATGCCGAAGTGGTTAAGGTTGAGTTTGACGCCAGCATTTTAAGCTTTGAAACCTTACTCGCAATGTTTTTTACTTTGCATGATGCCACCCAATTAAATCGCCAAGGTAACGATATAGGCACTCAATACCGCAGCGTTGTATATTACCATGATCAGCAACAACAATTGCAAACACAGGCCGTTATTGCAGAGCTGCAAACTCATGTTAGCGAGCCTATAGTAACAGAGGTAAGCCCAGCAACCACTTTTTACCCTGCTGAAAGTTTTCATCAAGACTATTACAATGAAAACCCAGAACAAGGCTACTGTAGTATTTTAATTGCGCCAAAATTGCACAAGTTTGAAACCGAATTTAGCGAGTTTTTAACTGAGTAAAAATACTTTAAAATTCTAACCAATTAGCCCAGCAATTTGCTGGGCTATTTGTTTTTCGGCAACTAAAAGTGATAATTAAAACTGATAATTTGCTCCCACAAAGAAAGTTCTTCCTGCGCTGTTATAACCTAATAGCTCACCACTGGCAGCAAACCCTGTTGCTGCAGTAAAATACTCCTTATCGGTGATATTTTCTATTCGAGCAGCTAACGACAAATTATCGAGCAACTGGTAATTAGCGGCTAAATTAAATACCGTATAGCCAGCGAGCTCCGAGTCATAATACGCAATTGATGGACGCGATGAGCGATATTGCATATCTAAACTGGCATCAAAATCGCCCCATGATTTGGCGAGTTGATAATTAAACGACTCTGAAGGCCTGCGTGGTAAATCTGTACTCGTCTTTTCATCTGTAGCATCTAAAAAACTAACATTAACAGAGTGTTCAAAGCCTAACGCTGAAAACTCAGCCGACATTTCCAGCCCCTGCATAGATACTTTATCTATGTTAGTTGCAATATATTTACCTGAGTCTGCATCATAATTATTACTAATTAAATTATTGATACGGTTATCGAAAATAGCAATATCATAACGTCCCCATTGAGTTTCTAGGGTAACACCAAACTCATTGTTTAAGGCTTCCTCTGGCTTAATATTATTATTTGGTAGGTAGTATGGGCTGTTAGTTACAAACGCATTAATTAAAGACGGCGCCCTAAATGCGGTGCCATGATTTAAACGTACCGTTACATACTGATTCGCTTTATATCCAAGCCCAGTACTGTAAGTATTTGCACGGCCGTGAAAGTCATAATCATCGGTTCTGATAACCGCATTTGCTAACCATTGTTCATGACTATAAAACGCGCCTATAAACAATGCGTTGTTATCGCGTTTTTCTTCTGATGACGTTGCTGACGAGTTTGATAAATCCTCAGACAAGTAATTAAAACCACCTGATAAATCAAGCTCTTTCGTTAGGCTATAAAGCCCTCGGTATTCAAACTCAACACGCTCTGTGCTATACACTTGCTGAACATCGGTGCCAGTTTGAGTATTTTCTTCTTGCGATACACTCAATGAAGTACTTTGGGTATATATTTCTGAGGCTTTTTTCCAGCCTAGCTTAGCGGTATAGTTTTCAAAATCGTAGGCATCGTTACCCCATGCGTTATCATACTGCGCTTCACCTTCACTGTACTGAGACTGTAAGCTCAACTCACCTAGTTCAGCCAGTTCATACGCTAAATTAAAGCCAATGTTTTTATTTTTGTAGCCATCATCATCGTGATCTTTGGTGTATTCAGCCACAGGGTCTTTGCCAGTAACATCAAAACCATCTGTCTCTTCATAGCCTAGATTATAATTAAAGCTAAGCGCCTCTTTTGCAAGCCCACCAGCAAGCTGATAATTACTGTAACTATGACTGCCCAAAGTAGCCGAAAGCATATTATTTGAGGCTTTACGGGTAATAATATTAATCACTCCGGCTACCGCGTCTGAGCCATAAATAGCCGCTCTGGCACCTTTAATAACTTCAACACGCTCGATACTATTAACTGGAATATTAGTTAGCGATACACTACCTGAGCTTGCATCGCTCACTCTTACGCCATCAACCAATACTAAGGCATATTTAGCGCTAGCACCGCGAACAAATATATCTGCTTTTTGACCTAATCCGCCGTTACGGACAATATCAATACCAGCAATGGTATTTAATATTGCAGGTAAGTCTGGGTAATTCGCTTTTTCAATGTCAGCGCGGTCGACAACTGCCACACTTGCTAATACATCATTTATAGGTTGTTCAAATTTATTTGCAGTAACGGTTATTCTTTCAATGGTTTGTTCTGCAGATGCAGAAAAAGACAGCGCAGCCGAAATAGCCACACCCAATGCAGTTTTATTTATCATGATGTTCCCTATCTCTGCCCACCGCAAAGATGTTAATAAGTAAGATTACATCAAGGCCGGTCTCCGGACTCAGTTACCATAATAAAATACAGCATAACTTTACCGTTGCGGGGGCAGTGTTGGGATTGACTTCATCAATGAAAACGCACCAACTTCCCGATTATCCTACTAAAAAAATCACACCTTTGAAGTGTTTAGCAAGCACCTTGAAAATAGGCTGCTATTGTTATCTGTTTACTTAAAAATGTCAACGGACGTCTAAACATCTACAATTTGATTTTTGGGGTTCGGGGTTCGGTAATTATCATAGATTCAAAAATAAAAAAGCCAAACAATATAGCGTGTTTGGCTAAATACATGTTGCTTTGAACTAAGCGCCTATAGTGCCTAGCTCGAAACAATAAATTAATCGCGGAAGTTTTTAAACTGAAATGGCTGACCTAAATCGGCAGTGCGTACAACTTGCATAGCAGCTTGTAAGTCATCACGCTTTTTACCCGTTACGCGTACTTCTTCGCCTTGAATAGCCGCTTGCACTTTTACTTTAGAATCTTTAATGGCTTTTACTACTTTTTTAGCCATATCTTTTTCGATACCCTGCTTTAGTGCAACGTTACGAAAAACATTTTTGCCTGCGCGAGAAATATCTTGTAGTTCCAGGCTCGCAACATCCATCCCACGCTTAGAAACTTTCCCAGCTAAAATATCAAACAACTGCATAACCTGAGCATCTGCTTCAGCTTTTAATTTAATTGTTTTATCGTTTAATTCAATTGAGGCGTCGACCCCTCTAAAATCAAATCGTGTCTCTAATTCACGATTGGCATTATCAACCGCGTTTTGTGCTTCGTTCATTTCTACTTCAGATACAATATCAAATGAAGGCATGATGTTCTCCTAACTAGCTAATCTTAATTTTATGCGGCAATTATAACGTTAAAATGATAAATCTTTACACTTTTCTGCATCTTGTTCAGGTGCGATACTAATTTAGTTTGATATACTGAGGCTTCTTTTTTAAACGATTTTAGGATTCTTCGTGACGAGGCGTGTTTACCAAGCTATTTTTTTGATTAGTATTGTCGCATTTACCTTCTTATTTGCTAAAGAGGTAAAAGGCGCTGCAAACTTATTTCCGCATGTAGATAAAGTGGCGCATTTTGGTATTTTCTTTTTACTTGCCATTATTATGGATAAAGCCTTTAAACTACCTTTATATGCACAAATATTACTGTTAGCCGGTTATGGTGCCGCAATAGAAATTATGCAAGATAGCCTTCCTTACAGACAAGCATCACTGGCCGATTTTGTTGCCGATTTTATTGGTGCGGCAAGCTATTTTTTAGCTAAAGCCCTATTAACACTGCGTAAAAAGAAGCATTATGGCTAACTTACTCGTTGTTGGTGATGGTGCTATAGGCTTGTTATTTAGTCATTTCTTAGCTAAATATCACACAGTTTATGTTCTTACCAAAAAGGGCACAGTCAATACGCGCTTTTATAGCTGTGGTGATGCTCCTTCGGAAAAAATTAACGCTACTTTCATCTCACAACAGCAATTAGCTCAAGCTCCTGAATTTAAAATTGTTTTATTCACTGTTAAAGCGTTTGCAGTGCAACAAGCCTACGCCCAAGTAAAACCTTTTCTAGGCAAGAGTACTCATATTGTATTAAGCCATAATGGCATGGGTAATGTTGAACAATTAAATGAACAGTTAACAAAGCAGCAGTCGTTGTACTTTTTAACCACCAGCATGGCTGGGTTCAAATCAAACCCTAATATTGTGCAGCATACCGGAAATGGGCAAAGTGTATTAGGGGGCTGTAATCAACTAGCTATGCAAAATATTCAACAGCTTAGTGTACAATTACACACTATTCCGCAATTAATTGTCAGCAACAATATTGAGCAACTGCGGTTTGAAAAGCTACTGGTTAATATTGCTATAAACCCATTAACCGCTCTGTACAATATAAAAAACGGCCAGTTGCGTGCGCCACAGTTCAATAGCTCAATTATTAATTTATTAACTGAAGCGTGCCACACTGCGACCGCGCTTAAACTTAATATTAAGCTTATTGATGCCCTCGAGCGCGCCTATAAGGTGATGAGTTTAACCGCAGAGAATTACTCATCTATGCATCAAGACGTTTTGCATAATAGGCAAACTGAGATCATGGCAATTTGTGGTTATATTAGTGAACAAGGCAAGCAACATAATATTGCGACCCCGTATAACGACGCTTTACTCGCTGAAATTTTGGCAAAAAAAAGCGCGGAATAAATCCGCGCTTTTAAAATATTTAGCCATTAACGACGATAGACTTTTACAGTGGTAAAGCCTTCTTCGTGAAGAATAAGCGCTTGTAACTGGCTCATTACCCCTTTTTGACAATATAAGTAATAGTCTTTATCTTTAGGTAAATCACCAAACTTAGTTGCTAAACGGAAAAACGGTAAATGAATAACTTCAATACCATCAATTTCAAGCGGAGCGGCATCTTCTTCCTCAGGTGAGCGAATATCAACAACAACCGCTCCCTCTGGTAACTCTGTAACTGACTCAGCCTCTTTAAGCTCTTGCTTAGCTTCAACATCGATATCGCGCACATCCATAACACGGGCGTTATCAATAACGGTATCTAATACGTCAAAATCAAACTTCTCTTCTTCTGCTTTAATGACTTCAATTTTGGCTTTAACCGTCGGCTTTTTAGAGATCACACCACAGTATTCAGGCATCGTTTCTGCCATTTCTGCAGTGCCTATTTGGCGCGCTATATTAATGATCTCTTGCTTATCATGTTGGATAAGAGGGCGTAAAATCAGCGTTTCGGTTACACGGTCAATAACACTTAAGTTAGCTAAGGTTTGGCTAGACACCTGACCTATACTTTCACCCGTTACCAAAGCTTGAATATTTAGTTTTTCAGCAACGGCACTACCCGCTCGCATCATCATACGTTTAAGCACAACACCCATTTGGCTGTTCTCAACGTTTTCTAAAATTTCCGCAACAACCGGTTCAAAATCAACAGTAATAAACTTAACTTTATGTGTAGAGCTGTATTGTTTCCATAGATAATAGCTCGCTTGCTTAACCCCAATTTCATGGGCAGCACCACCTAAGTTAAAGAATAAAAAGTGTGTACGAGCGCCTTTACGAATCATTTGATAACTGGCAACGCCAGAATCAAATCCACCAGACATAAGCGATAATACATCGTCTTGTGTTGGCAGTGGAAAGCCCGCCATTCCTAAATGGGTTTGCGTCACTATGTAGGCTTTTTCGTCTTTAATTTCTAAACGAATTGTTACCTCAGGGCGGCTTAGCTTTACTCGAGCTCCTTCAACATGTTGATTAAGCCCGCCACCAACGTAGCGCTCTAATTCAGTTGAAGTAAAATCATGTTGACCTATGCGCTTAGCACGTACACAAAAGGTTTTACCAATAATAGTGTGACCAACTAACGCAATGGTTTTTTGATAGATGTCATCAAGGGTTTTA
Organism: Pseudoalteromonas sp. meg-B1; assembly: GCF_003173795.1. Classification (GTDB taxonomy): domain Bacteria; phylum Pseudomonadota; class Gammaproteobacteria; order Enterobacterales; family Alteromonadaceae; genus Pseudoalteromonas; species Pseudoalteromonas undina. Next base: position 344,249 of record NZ_QGQU01000004.1, read on the forward strand.
AAGTCTGTTTCGGTCACTTCAATAAACTGTACGATGCCAGGAATGCGCTGCAAGCTATCAATGAAATCAAGGCGAGTTTGAGCATCATCTAGTTTTGTAACAACTGAAATATTATCCCAGTTATTACGTACTTGTACTTTTTCGTCAACACGACGCAATACAATTTTAATGTTATTTTCTAACACTTTGGTAAAGCGTTTACGGACTGAACGGCTTTTGATGGCTATTTCAGGGTGAAGTTTGACGATAAATTTAAGCATAGTTCAACTCTTAGACTGCGGGAATTCGCGCACCCAGGCATTGGGCGCGGCGGATTATAGCAAAAAATTTAACGCCTAGGAACTAACCAACTCAACAGGCTTAAGGATTCTGGGGGGCAGCATTTGCTAAAAGTGCGTACTTGTCTCTTAACTGATTAATTTTATTTGCGCTTTTTTCTGTACTATAAGCCTTAAATAAAGTCAGTACTTTTACAATGCCAGGGTAAATATCTTGTTCAACCAGCACACCACTTAGTCTTCTTGCTTTCATATAGGGTGTCCAAAAGCTAACCGTTAATTTTAGCGTATGAGCAAGTTCAATGGCATCTTGTTCATCAATGGCAATAATTTCACTATCCCGCAAGGCCAAAATGATGTTACGTACCTGCTCAAGTAATTCCTGCTGAAAATCAATGTAACCCTGTTTTAAATGGCTATCGCGAGCAAGAATATCACCAAGGTTGTCGTAAAAAAAATGATAGCGCCACATTAATTCAAATAGCGAATCTAAATAAGGGCCAAGATGCTCAAAAGCATCGTCGCCTTTATCAACTGGCTTAAAATGAGTACTTAAATGATCGCGATAAAGTGCAAATATATGGCGAATAATGTCTTCTTTATTTTTAAAGTGGTAGTACAGATTACCCGGACTCATGCCTAAACTCGATGCAATATGATTAGTTGATATTGCTCTTTCACCATGTTCATTAAACAATGAAATACTGGTTTGAATTATTTTATCCTTGGTATTCATATACTCATTACTCAATTTTCGAAAATACGATGCTGCATTAAAACAATCCACTAGTATAAACAAATAGTCAGCGTTAAAACAATCAAGGCATGAAGTTCTTCACAATTTACTTACAAGGCTGCTTTGCACACTAAACACTGCTACACTACGGCTAAAAATAATAACACAGTAAATATTATGAAAGTGACCGCAATCTACCCAGGCACATTTGACCCTCTTACCAACGGCCACACTGATTTAATTCAGCGTGCGGCTAAAATGTTCGATACCGTTATTGTTGCTATTGCTCATAACCCGAGTAAAAAACCGTGTTTTACTTTAGAAGAACGCGTTGATTTAGCAAATGAAATTTTAAGCCATTTAGATAATGTAAAAGTCATTGGCTTTTCAGGGCTACTCGCAGATCTGGCTCGTGATCATAACGCAAATGTATTGATTAGAGGTATAAGAGCGGTTTCTGATTTTGATTACGAGTTTCAGCTCGCAAATATGAATCGCCGTTTAAACCCTGATTTAGAAAGTGTATTTTTAACACCTGCTGAGCGTAATACCTTTATATCATCAACGCTAGTAAAGGAAGTTGCACGCCATAACGGTGATGTGAGTGAGTTTGTTGACACCATAGTAATGAAAGCCCTGCAATCTAGGCTGGGGAAAACCAAGCATTAAACACAACACCTAGCGTATCATTACATTGCGCTAGGTAGCTTCGCTCTTGCTGGAAACAGAACGTTCTTAAGCCTCACTAAACCCAAAAAGTCTTTATTGATAAAGAAAATAGCTATCATCACAAAATCCATAAGATTAATTCCCAAAGAATAAAATGACCAGAACCACCATGGTGAGCTGTTACTAAAAACAAGTACATCTAGATGCATGCCAAAAAATAACAGTGAGTTTATGCTTAGCCCTAATAATAGATAAGAAGATATGATGTTTTTATTTAAGAAGTTACTTGCAATCAAAATAGCCAAAATAGTCATTAGATCAAAAAGTAATAGTTGCATGTAAGAAATATTTTGAATATCAATAAACAAGCTTGAAGAATATGAAACTGACATAATTAGCGACAGCCATAAGGCCTCTTTTTTGGGTTTATTTATACTCGTTACTAATGAGTATAAAAAAGCCATTAAAAAACCCCATTGAACAAATGCGCCTAGGTAAAGAGATACATATGGGTTGAGCAAGAAGTCATTCATTTGAAATTCCGCTTTTATCTTTTAGCGTTATTGTCTTTGTATATCTATTTATATTTACGGGATCTAGGTTTAATACCAAAGAAGCGACCATTAATAAATCAATCATATTTATAGAAATAGAGTAAAAACTCCAAAACCACCACTCTTTAATAGTTCCAAGAATGTATAAATCATAATAAATCAAACTAACTAAAAGACTATTTATAGTTAAACCTATAATGATGAGATATGCAGGTAAAGAAGGAGTGACAAAAGCTTTTTTAATCGCAAGAATAATAAAAGCAATAGTTAAAAAATCGTAAAACATCCAATTGAGATAAACATGTTTTACTATATATAAATAATCACTTAATACATATGAGCACAGCATTATTGCAGCTAAATATAGGGAGGATTTATGTGGCGTATTAATACTTTTAACTAAACAATACAGAAAAGCCATTAAAAAGCCCCACTGAATGAATGCGCTTACATATTCACCAAGGATATAGCTTATATACATGTTTACGAAAAGTTGTTTTCTGGTTGGGTATTTGAGCCTTTGAAGAGTTTGTTTTTTAATTTATGAAGACCAAGGAAATCTCTGTCTACAATTAAAACTACGATCATTATCAAATCGATAATATTCACGCCAAAAGTATATACATCCCACAGAATCCAAGGTTCACGATTATTACTTAGGTACATGTCAAAATACATAAATAGGCTAAGTATAGAGTTTATAAAGAGACCTAAAATTATGTATAGAAAAGAGGATGTTGTCTTTTTTAGCAAGAAAAAGGCTAATGTCAAAGCCGCTATAGTTGCATAATCGTATAGAGCCCAATCTAAATATAGTGAATTTTCTATTGATAACCAAGTAAAGAAATAATCAGATAAAGTGTAAGAAATCATCATAATAAATGAACTGAGTAATAAGGTAGTATCCCTTTTAATACCTAAAGAAAATACAAAAGTATTAAAAAAAAATGCCATCAAGAAGCCCCAGCTTGCAAAAGCAGACAGCGAGAAAAAACCAAAAAACTCAGTTAAAAACATTCATGACCTTTAATGTTACTTAGGCTTACTAGTGTCAAGTATAACGCCACCACGATGAAGTTCTGCACCAGCTGCAGTCATCGCCTCTTGAGATATACTTACTGTATCAGATTGTAGGGTTTTAGGGCTAGCAGTTTGTTCCATTGCAGGCTTTAATTGTTGCGTTTTGTTGTATGCTTGCATTTGTACTTGGCTGTTCGCTGAAATTTGCATGTGATTAATCCTTTTGAGTATTAAATTTATTATTGGCGCAAATTTAAATCACACCACCTGAAGCAGTTACTAAATAACTGCAGTAACGCATTGCCTACGTTGTTTAATTGACTCAACAACACGCTACAGAACAATAAAAGCAAACGATATGCCAACTTTAAATTAATAGTATATTAATTAAAAAATTATTTTATTTTACTCAAAAAAAAACGCATCGGGGTCACCGTGCGTTTTTTATCCTAGGGATTGCTCAAGCCACGTTTTTACAGGGGATCTCCATGCTATTACTTGGCTTTAACATATATTCCATTGCGACTTCATCACAGTTTTCTTTGCGTAAACATAGCTCGCAATCTTTCATTACTTTTTCAGGTAGGCTCTCTTTATTACAGAAACTAAACCGCTGATTTTCGAAAAAGTCAGGTACACGAGTCAGAACAATGACACGGTTAAGTGCCAACTTTTTGGCTTTCACTAATAAGTGTTCAACCAGTTCTCGTCCCTGCCCCGTTACTGCGCTTTTAGGATCAATGCCTAATGAACGTATTTCAGCTAATCCTGTGTCGTAAATATAAAGTGAAGCACAACCCGATACCTGACCGTCTATCTCGGTTACGGCAAACTCATTAATTGAGTGCACCATATCACTTTTAGCTCGCGGTAAATTTTCGCCGACTGTTGCCCAGTGCTGTACGAGTTTAGCAATTGCTTCTACGTCATCTAAATTGGCATCACGAACCGTTATTTGCTGTTTTTTTTTCGCGTCTTTCACCGCTTTGCTTACTTGCTCTAATGATGTACCGCCAAGCGCTTGGCGTGCTTTGATACAGGCGTCAATTTCAAGTACCGGATACACGTCATCTTCAAACACGGGGTTTACTGATTTATACTGCTCTAGTGAAAGCTCCTCTAACGTTTTATCTTCACTAATGGCTAGTTGCACCAATACCCCTACAATATGATGCCCTTCTCTGAACGGTACACCTTTAGCCACTAAATAATCAGCAAGTTCGGTTGCATTCGCGTGGCCACCTTTTGCCGCTGCAAGGGTTTTATCTGCTTTAACTTTTATACCTTTAATACACGCTTGTGCCATATGAATACACGCAAGCCATGTTGGCATGGCATCAAAAATGCCTTCTTTGTCTTCTTGCATGTCTTTATTGTAGGCAAGCGGTAGTGCTTTTAGAGTCATCATCATTGCGCTAAACGCACCAAACACCCGGCCAGTTTTACCACGAATTAGCTCTAATGCATCTGGGTTTTTTTTCTGTGGCATTAAAGATGAACCCGAGGTCACATTATCGGCCAGTTCAATAAAGCCAGCTTCGCCTGAGTTATAAAAAATTAGGTCTTCAGACATCCGCGATAAGTGGATCATAGAAATAGACGCGCAGCTTAATAGCTCAACCACAAAGTCACGATCAGATACGCCATCTAAACTATTCTTAGTCGCGCCAGTAAATCCTAGCCCTTGTGCAAGTGCATGGCGGTCAATCGGGTATGCAGTGCCTGCAAGAGCGCCACTGCCGAGTGGGCAATAATTCATTCGTGCTTGGGCATCTTGTAATCGACTTTCATCACGCTCAAGCATTTCTACATAAGCCATACACCAATGGCTAAATAACACCGGTTGTGCACGCTGTAAGTGGGTATAACCTGGTAATATTGTGCCAAGTTCACGTTCAGCTAAGCCAATAAACTCTGCTTTAAGTTGCGCAATCGCTTTTAAAATATGATCGGCGGTATCGCGGCACCAGAGTCTAAAGTCGGTAGCAACTTGGTCGTTACGGCTTCGGCCTGTGTGTAACTTTTTAGCTAAATCACCTACTTTTTCAATTAGTGCAGCTTCAACATGCGAGTGAATATCCTCTGCACCTGAGGTAGCTACAGCCATTGGGTCTGCTTTTACCTCTTCAAGTAACTCATAAAGTGCCGATACCAGCTTTTTGTGCTCATCACTAGATAACACACTTACTTGTTCAAGTGCACCAGCCCATGCAACAGAGCCAATTATATCTTGCTCTGCTAATTGATAATCGAAGGGAAGTGAATCGTTAAACTGTTTAAACGCTTCATCTGGACCCGTAGAAAAACGTCCGCCCCATAATGCCATGAAATTTCTCCAAACCCGATAATAGCCCCTTAATTCCAAGGGGCATAAAAAATTACTTTTTAGCTAATGCTGAAATTCTGCTTGATAGCGAGAATAAACGAATAAAGCCTTCTGCGTGCGATTGGTCATAAACATCGTCTTCACCAAAGGTAGCAAAATCTTCGCTATATAAACTGTTAGGTGATTTTTTCTGAACCGCTGTCACTTGGCCTTTATAAAGCTTAAGTACCACTTCGCCCGTTGCTAGTGTAGACAGCGCTTCTGCACCGGCTAAAATAGAATCTTTTAGCGGCGTAAACCAACGACCGTCATAGACTAAGTGTGAAAATTCACCACCGAGTACTTCTTTCCATTTACGGCTCGCTTTATCAAGTACTAACTCATCAATAGCTTGCAGCGCTGCCATGATCACAGTACCGCCTGGCGTTTCATAACAACCACGCGATTTCATGCCAACTAAACGGTTTTCTACAATATCGACACGGCCCACACCATGAGGTGATGCAATATCGTTTAATTTAACTAAACAATCATAAGGTTTAAGCTCTTCGCCATTTACAGCAACTACTTCACCTTCAACAACCGATAAAGTGACGTGTTCAGCTTTATCAGGTGCTTGCTCTGGTGAGTTAGTCCAGGTCCATACCTGCTCACTTGGTTCACACCAAGGGTCTTCAAGTTCACCGCCTTCGTGAGAAATATGCCATGCGTTAGCATCACGACTGTAAATTTTAGTTGCTGACGCAGAACATGGAATGTCACGTTCAGCTAGGTAATCAAGCAATGATTCACGGCTTGATAAATCCCACTCACGCCATGGCGCAATCACTTTTAAATCAGGTGCGAGTGCGGCAAAACATGACTCAAAACGTACTTGGTCGTTACCTTTACCCGTACAGCCATGAGAAAGTGCATCGGCACCTACTTTACGTGCAATTTCAACTTGCGCTTTAGCAATGATTGGACGCGCCATAGAAGTACCAAGTAAATAAGTCCCTTCATATATAGAACCCGTTTTAAGCGTTGGGTAAATATAATCGCTTACCATCTCATCTTTTAAATCAACCACGTAACACTCAGATGCACCAGACGCTATAGCTTTAGCTTCTACGCCTTCAAGTTCTTCAGCTCCTTGGCCAACATCGGCAACAAAGGCAATAACTTCACAGCCGTAGTTCTCTTTTAACCATGGCACGATAGCCGATGTATCAAGACCACCAGAATAGGCTAAAACGACTTTTTTAATTGAACTCATAGGTGTTCCTTAACAAAATTTGGATTTAACAATGTAACTAATAGCGCATTTTGCGCATGCATGCGGTTTTCTGCTTGCTGTATAATTTTTGATGCAGGGCCATCCATTACCTCAGAAGTAATTTCAAACTCACGGTGTGCCGGTTGGCAATGTAATACCGTAGTTGCACCGGTTTTTTCTAACAATGCCTGGTTTAATTGATAAGGCATGTATTTTTCTTTTACTTGCTCAAGAGGAGTTGTATCCCCCATTGATACCCAGGTATCGGCGTAAACAACATTAGCGCCTACTGCAGCCTCAACCCTGTCACTTACCATTACAGAAGCGCCATTCATCGCTGCTATTTGCTCTGCTTTTTTAAGTACTTGCGAATCAGGTGAGCTGCCTTTTGGTGTTACAGCGACAAAGTCTGTTCCTAAGGTAGCGGCTAATAGCATTAATGAGTGCGTTACATTATTGCCCTCACCTAGGTAGGCAAGCTTTAACTGGCTAACATCACCATGTACTTCTTGTAGCGTTAAAAAATCAGCTAATGCTTGGCATGGGTGATATAAATCACACAAACTGTTAATCACAGGAACGGATGAATACTCACCGAGTGTCGTTAACGTACTGTGCTGATTAACCCGCGCAACAATCCCGTCTGCCCAAGTCGAAATATTTAAGGCAAAATCTTTTATTGATTCGCGGGCGCCCATTGCACCATTTTGTTGGTCAAGGTAAACCGCATGGCCCCCTAAACGGTTTATACCAATATCAAATGAAAGGCGAGTACGTAAACTTTGCTTTTCAAACAAAGTAACCACTGACTTACCAGCTAGCACTTGGCTATATTTACTTGGGCTTTCTTTAATATCTTGCGCTAACTTTAATAAATTTAGTGCGCCTTGTTGGTCTAATTCTAGACCCGTTAAAAAATCTTTAAACATGTTCAACCTATGGTGTTACTTTAGTTCCGACATGCTCGCCTTGCAGCAAAGCAGTTAAGTTTTCTGGCTTTTGCCAGCTGGAAATGTACACACCGCGTCGTAAATGTTGGGCAGCGTGAAGACTGGTCTTAACTTTGACCTCCATCCCGCCCAAAATTACTCCCTCTGCAATTAAAGTATCAATGTGTTTTGTGTCAAGTTGATGTAAAGGCTGCTTATTGGCATCAAGTACCGCCTCTACGTCCGTCATAAAAATAAGTTCTGCATTTAAATTATTTGCCATTGCGGCGGCTGCTTCATCGGCATTAACGTTGTATAACAAGCCCTGCTCATCAAAGCCGATAGAACTAATGATTGGTAACCGGCCAGCACTGAGTAAATCATTAATAATAGAATCAGCATTGTTGTGACATTGACCTACTTGACCCAATGCTTTTAATTTTTGCGAGGCGGTGATCCCTGCTTCATATAAACTTAACCCCACCGGCTTATGACCAACACTAATTGCTTGCGCCATGAGTTGTTTGTTTGCCGCACCCGCAAGGGCTCCAACAATATAAGGCATCTGTTCTTTAGGGCTAATACGTAAACCTTGGTGTTTAGCACTGGCAAAACCAGCCTCTTTTAACCAGCTATCAACTAATGAGCCACCACCATGCACAATCACAAACTGAGCATCATCTTGCTCGTTGAGTATTTCAAATAATGCTTTAGCGGCATTTTCAGTATTGAGTACTGCACCACCGAGTTTAATAACCCACGTTTTACTGCTCATCTAAACGCTCCTATTAGACCTGTAGTGTGGGGAAGCCCCATTGATAAATTAATACATTGCAAGGCCTGACCAGCTGCCCCTTTTAATAAGTTGTCAATTGCTGCCATTACTATTAACTGTGAGCCTTGCTGCTGCCACGCAATATCTACATAAGGTTGTTTGGCCACCCCTTTAATCGAAGGGATTTTGCTGCCAAGCAAACGAATTAATGGCTCATCAGCCAATACTTGATAAGCTTTAGCTACTTGCTCACTGGCCACACCTGGCTTTAATTGCACATAAATAGTTTCTAAAATACCGCGCGGGAAATTACCTAAATGAGGAGTAAATAACACCTCATGACCTAGGTGCTGTTGTATTTCAGGCCCGTGACGGTGATTAAACAAACCATAGGGTGCAAGTGATACCTCACAAAAATGCGTACCGATGCTGGCTTTTCGCCCTGCGCCAGTTACGCCAGAAACCGCATTAATAATAATTTTTTCATCACTCAACAGGCACGCTTGTTGAAGAGGCTTTAATGCATTTAATGCAGCCGTTGGATAGCAGCCAGCAACAGCAATTAACTGAGCATCAGTAATGGCTTTACTATTCCATTCAGCAAGACCATATGCCGCTTGATTAAGTAGTTCTGGGTGTTGGTGTTCAAAACCATAATAAGTAACGTAATCATCATTGCTTGCAAGACGATAGCCACCGGAAAGGTCAAATACCTTTTTACCCATCGCTAAAAACTGAGGCGCTAAATCCACACTTACTTTATGATCGGTACACAGGCAAACGTAATCTGCTGAATGAGTGATATCAGCAAGTGCATGTTCATTTAGTGGCTGCAGAGGTAAATCAAGTAATCCTAGATGCTCAGGATACAACTCACTAAGCAACTTATGTTTATCTAAACTTTGCGCTGATACATAACAACCAGTTAGCGAAAGAGTTGGATGTTTTGCTACTAAGCTAGCCAGTTCTGCGCCGCTGTAACCGCTGGCACCTATAATTACTACGTTCATTACTTACTCTTTATCTAAAATTAGTGACCACATTCCATGTTGTTTGTTTACACTAGGGTCTAACCCAGCCAAACAGATTAAATTTATGAGTGATAACTATCGTCGTATTATTTTCATGGCGTAACTTTAATATATTTATGCTTAAAAAGTGAATTGATATTCATCATAAATACTTTTATATTGTTATGCAATTAAAATGAATACTTATTTTGGAATTTTTTATGTCTCTGCCGTCATTTATTTCGATGTACCAGCAATTGATTGCTGCCCCCTCTATTAGTGCCATTGAAGATCATTTATGTATGAGTAATAAAAGTGTCATTGAACTCCTAGCGCAATGGTGTCAAAGCTTAGGTTTTACCTGTGAAATAATAGAATTAAAAGGCAACAAAGGCCGCTACAACTTATTAGCAAAACGCGGTCAAGGTGACGGCGGTTTAATGCTAGCAGGTCACACTGATACGGTGCCATTTGATGATAGTCGTTGGAATCAAAACCCATTTAAATTAACTGAGCAAGATAATAAACTATATGGCTTAGGTAGCATTGATATGAAAGGTTTTTTTGCTTTTGTACTGCAGGCTATTAGTGAGCTTGATGAAAAGCAACAAACACAACCAATTTTAATATTAGCCACCGCAGACGAAGAAACCACTATGGCTGGCGCACAACAAATCTGTAAGCACCCAAATTTAAAGCCAAGTCGCTGTATTATTGGTGAACCTACTGATATGACTCCGGTATTTACTCATAAAGGTCATATGAGTACAGCAATAAGAGTTGTCGGCCGTTCAGGACATAGCTCAGATCCCGAACGGGGTCTTAACGCCATCGAAGTGATGCATAAAGTGATTACAAAATTGCTAATCTTAAAAGAACAACTTAAGAATAAATATTCAATAAATCACTTTGAAATTCCTCACCCAACGCTCAATTTAGGTAATATTCATGGGGGCGATAATGCAAATCGGATTTGCGGTTGCTGTGAAATGCACATTGATATGCGCCCTCTTCCTGGCTTAAGTGTACAAGAGCTGCAAGCATTGCTGCTTGATGCAACCTACGATATAAATCAGCAATACCCTAATTCGGTCAGTGTGATTGATTTACATGAGCCAATTCCAGCATTTACAGGAAGCACAGACAGCGCGTTAGTTAAACTAGCCGAAAATATAGCAGGGCAAAAAGCGGTGGCTGTTAATTACTGTACTGAGGCACCATTTATACAACAACTGGGTTGTGAAACCATCGTCATGGGACCGGGTTCAATTAACCAAGCGCATCAGCCCGATGAATATTTAGCGATGGAAAAAATAAAGCCTTCGCAACAAATTATCAGCAACCTCATAAAGGCGAGTTGCTTTTAATCAGTAACAAAAAAGACGCTATTAAGCGTCTTTTTTATAGCATTTATGGTTACATATATTTTCGTAAATACTTTTTAAATACAGGGTCAGTTTGAGCTAGTTCTTTCTGCTCTTCTAATATCTCTTTTAATATTGCACCTGATGTAAGCGGATTCGCAAGCACCACTCTAAATACTACGGTTGGTTGGTTATCATATTGAACTGGCGTTAAACGTGTACGCGATACAAACGAGCGACCCGATTCACGTTGTCGTTTTTGCATGCTAGCAGTAAAGCGATTAAGCGCGGCAAAAATATCTAAACGGGTTTGTGCGTCGGCCTGTGCTATCGCATTTTTAATTTGCTTAGGGACATAACGATAAGTTAGCAAACATAGCTCAGGTTCTGATATTAATTCAAAGTCTTCATCTGCTTTTATCAAATCAGCAAAGTAACGGGCTTTTTTAATACTGCGATCGATAAGCATTTCGTAGCCTTTACGACCAATAACACGTAAGCAAGCATGCACTAACATCGCCATACCAGGGCGGCTCCCCTCAAGGGTATGGCTGCCTAAATCTTTAGAGCCTTTACGTAAAATATATTCAGCATGATGCTCTATGGCATCAGTTGCAGCAGGGTCTTTAAACAGCACCAAACCTGCTCCCATCGGTACATACATTTGTTTATGCGCATCAATAGTGATTGAATCTGCATGCTCAATACCTTTTAAAAGGTGCCTATGGGTATTAGAGAGTAAAGTAGCTCCGCCCCACGCCGCATCAACATGAAAGTGGCAATTAATCTCTTGTGCTAAATTAGCCATGTCTTCAAGTGGATCGATATTACCAGTTTCAGTCGTTCCGGCTACACCAATAATTGCCATCACTTTAATGCCTTGCGCTTCAAGCTCTAGCGCTTTTTCTCGCATAGCATCTACATCAACTTTATTATCAGCCGATGTTTTAATACCAATTAAATTCTCACGGCCAATACCTAATAAATCAACCGATTTGCCTAACGAGTAGTGACCTCGTTCAGAGATTAAAACTGCCAGCCCTTTGTAACCATAATGAAGCATTCCCGCCACTAAACCCTGCGCAGCAATGCCTTTAAAGTTGCCATCTGCTTTTAATAAGCGGTTGCGGGCAATCCAAAGTGCTGTAATGTTAGCTACTGTGCCACCAGAGCAAAATGCTCCTAAAGAGGTTTTTGCACTGTGCATCCATTTAGAATAAAAGCCATCATTTTGTCCATAAGCTAAATGATGCATCATTCCTAAAACTTGACGCTCTAATGGGGTAAACGCTTTTGAGGTTTCTATTTTTACAAGGTTTTGATTTAGCCCGACCATTAATTTCGATAACGGCAGTAAAAAATGTGGCAGAGCAGATGTCATGTGACCAATAAAGCTTGGCGCTGCGGTATGTACAGAATGAGCAACCAGCTGTTCCATAATATCTTGGGCATAGCAAGACACAAACGTTGGCTCTTCAGGGATAGCCGCCGATTGAAAATCTTTTTCTATTTCATGTAATGGTTTTTCAATTGCCGCGATATTTTCGTTTAAGAAACCTGCTAAATTACTCGAAATTTCAAGCTCTATTTTGCTCAAAGTTGAGTCAGGGGCCTCTGGAACGGTAAATATCCGTTTGAGGCTTTCTTTAGAGGCGACGGCACAACGCTTTTGATCCATCTTCATACCTAGTGTGTGACTAAAACACCTGTTAGTTTGTAAAACACGCTAATTTAAGGTGTTTTTAAGCAACGGCATTTCTAAAAAATTGCGCTAACTTTACTGCAATATGACAAAAATGTCTCGTTTTAAGCCATAAAAGACAATACAAAATAGATAACATTTCACTATTTTTTATATTTAGTACAAAGGGTAATTAAAATATTGGGCATTTATAATTTTTAAGTATAATAAATCTAACAAAAAATAAGGATGTTACATGCTAAAAGGAAATCTAAAATTAACTCGGTTGGCGCTCGGTACCGTCTTTTTTTTAGTCAGCTTAATAATTTACAGTTACTACACCTACACTGCCATCAATAATGATGTTATACGCAGCATTGATAATCGTTTATTAAATGCAGCCACCAGCGTAAAGTACATTTTAGGTAGTGATTATCACGATAAAGTATCGCAAGAAATTAGCTTTTCAAGCTATCAAAATAAAGCCGACCAGCTTTCGGCATTGGCCAATGATTTAAATATAGATTATTTATATTCAATGGTACTGATTGATGAGAATGTTTATTTTACTGCCTCTAGCTACACTCAAGATGATCAAAATAACGGTAAAGTTACTCAGTTTTTAGATCTTTATCCCGAAGCCACGCCAATAACTATGGCTGCATTTTTATCAACGGCCCCTATTTTTGAAACCTCAACAGCGCATCGCGGCCATTCTAAAACAGTATATATTCCTCATCTGGCAAAAAATGGCAGAACCTATATTACAGCTGCAGATATTAGCGTTGATAAAATTAGCAATGCGTTAAAAACAGACTTATATCAATCTATGTTTCATTTTTGCTGCGTAATTATTATTTTATTAATAGTTTATACTCTTTATTACTATGGAGTACGTCGTTCATTAATGAGCGACCATGCAAGCAGATTTGAAAATCATATTGCCTTAGAAAAACGGCTAAAAAAAAGCAATGAACATCATTTACAAATTGCGATTATTTTAGTGAACGAAATTGATAATATCAGCCGTTTTTTTGGCACAAAAACAGCCGATGAAGTGATGAAAAAGCTGCTCACTCACTTTAAGCAGCAAGCCCGTTTGCACGCACGTATTTATCGTATTGCAACTAATAAACTCGCTATTTTGACTGATAAAGAAACTCCCTTTGATGAGCTATATAGCATCATACAATCGCATAATAAAAATATACCGTTTTTAAATCAGCCTTTTATTTATATTACACTTAACGCTGGTGTAGCTAGAGGCAATAAGTCATTACTGCTTAAGAATGCTCATATTGCGTTACTGCAATCTAAGCAGGGCGATCAGAGTATAGTTAACTACTGTGAGGCAATTAACGACGCTAAATCTCTATATTTATATAATGTTGAAATAGCAAAAGAAATTCGTGAAGCATTTGATGCTCATCGTGTTGTTCCTTACTTTCAGCCGGTTATAAATACTCATACCGATGAAGTTATTAGGTATGATTGTTCACCGAGAATAGTCACTTCACAAGGGGAGATTTTAACCCCTGATACCTTTGCAAATGCACTAAATAGACTGCGTATGAATGGCATGTTAACCCATGCCCTGTTTACTCAATGTGTTTCACGTTTTCGTAAATCAGCAATTTGTTGGGAGTTAACTCTGTGCGCTGAAAACATTGCAGATCCCACTATTTATGATCATATTGCGTATGAGCTTCATCGCTACCCTAATCCTGAAAACATTACTATTTCAATTTTAGAGTCGCAGGTTATTTCACATTACTATGAAATAAAGTCATTTATCGCAATGGTAAAAAGTAAGGGGGCAAAGGTGGTGATGCACTGCTGGGGTAATGAGTTTATTAATACTCTTAATACTTTAAAAGTGGAGGTTGATGGTATAAAACTCGATGGAGCAATCACAAAGCAGCTATTAAATGATGCAAATACGTCGCTATTTATATCCTACATCACTGATATAGCCCAGCAGCTTGAACTTGAATTGGTTGTTGAAGCGGTAGAAAGTAATACGGTTGCAGAGTTACTCAGCCAACTAAATGTGACGCTGATGCAAGGTAGTTTCCTTGGCAAACCAACGCCACATGTTACTGAGTTTAAAAAAGCAATGAATTAGTTATTAATATTAATGGCTAGTCGGTGGCTTTGCTGACCACTGGCCCAGTACTTACGCTCAAAAGGAGTAATTGCTTCGTCTGATTCAAACAACGCGGTTTGACAAGGATACCCAGCTAACTCGAGCGCTCTGGCAAACTCTTTAACATAGATATCCCAGTTACTGCGCACTTCAAGCAAACCACCTAATTTAACAATAAAGGGGAAGATAGCAGCCCCATGCCAGCGCCGCTGAATGTGCTTAGACTTAGGCCACGGGTTTGGATATAGCAAATAATGATGAGTAGGCCGCCAATTAGCAGCGACAGCTAAACGCCAAAAATCATTTAAGTCAGCTTGCACCAAAATGTATTGACCACTCTCAGTTTGTTTATACTCAACATCATGCTTATCAAGTCGGTGAGATGACTTATCAATGCCCACAACTAACGCATCAGGATGACGTTTCGCTAAATTAGCAGTGCTTTCGCCAACGCCACAACAGGAGTCTAGAATAAGCGGTCCATCAAAGGCTTGCACCTTAGCATTAACTTCATCAAATGCGGTTTGAGTATGCGCTGCAATTGGCTTTTTAAACTCGGCTTGTAAGTGTTTATTAACTATTTCATCAAGCTTTTCATGAAGTCCCGCTTGATTAGATACAATACTACGTGAATTTGCATCGCTCATCAGTGTCTTAGCCCCACACCTTTTTTAATTAGCGTCAGTGCTAAAGTAAATAATACGCTGATAAACACCAACAACACCGCAATCGCAACCGTTAAATCAACATCAGAAACACCTAAAAATCCGTATCTGAATGCGTTAACCATATAAATTATCGGGTTTATTTGCGATACCATCTGCCAAAAATCAGGCAGTAAAGTGATTGAGTAAAACACCCCGCCTAAATAAGTTAGAGGCGTTAAAATAAAGGTCGGAATAATGCTTATGTCATCAAAGCTGTTTGCATAAATAGCGTTGATTAATCCGCCCAAGGCAAACACCGCCGAGGTAAGAATAACAGTGGCTATAATCACAAAAATATTATGTATTTGTATATCTACAAAAAATAAAGAAACGCACGTTACAATAAAGCCAACCATAATGCCACGGGTCATGCCTCCGCCCATATAACCCAACACAATGATGTAATTAGGCACAGGTGCAACCAATAACTCTTCAATACTTTTTTGAAACTTAGTTGAGTAAAAGCTCGAAGCCACATTCGAGTAAGAGTTTGTTATAACTGACATCATAATAAGGCCAGGCACAATAAACTCCATGTAACTAAAGCCGCCCATATCACCAATACGCGAGCCTATTAAATTTCCAAAAATAACAAAATATAAGCTCATAGTAATCGCTGGCGGTACTAAGGTTTGCACCCAAATACGCAAAAAACGAATACACTCTTTAATCCAAATACTTTTTAAGGCTACGCCATATTTAAACATTTATTCGCCCCGCCCTTGCTCTAATAAACCTACAAATAATTCTTCTAATCGATTTGCTTTATTACGCATGCTTAGCACAGTATTTCCTTGTTCGGTTAACGCGCTAAATACAGCATTGAGCCCTTGTGATTTAGCCACTTCAACTTCAATGGTGTGCTCATCAGTCATAGTGAAATTATACCCTTCAAGCGTCACCGGTTTGGTAGGCTGTTTTAAATCCAGTACAAAGGTTTCTTTGTCTAATTTAGCCAACAAAGCTTTTATAGTAGTGTTTTCAACTATACGACCGGTATCAATAATAGCGATGTTTTTACACAGTAGTTCGGCTTCTTCAAGGTAGTGAGTGGTTAAAATAATGGTCACACCTTGTTCGTTGATTTGTCTTAAAAACTCCCACATTGAGCGGCGCAGCTCTATATCAACGCCCGCAGTTGGTTCGTCTAAAATAAGTAACTTTGGCTCATGCATTAAGGCACGTGCAATCATCAAACGACGCTTCATACCACCAGAAAGAGTACGTGCTTGCTTATCTTTTT
Source organism: Pseudoalteromonas sp. meg-B1 (assembly GCF_003173795.1). Lineage (GTDB taxonomy): Bacteria > Pseudomonadota > Gammaproteobacteria > Enterobacterales > Alteromonadaceae > Pseudoalteromonas > Pseudoalteromonas undina. The sequence goes on from NZ_QGQU01000004.1 coordinate 360,942, forward strand.
TCTCAAGTAGACCTAGCTGTGCTAAGTACTTGTCAGCACGTTTGTGCGCTTGCGCGCGAGGAACACCATAATAACCTGCTTGATTAACGAGTATTTGGCTTAGGGTTTCAAACTGGCTAAAGTTAAACTCTTGCGGCACTAAACCTAAGTTAGCTTTCGCTGCTTCTAGGTCGGTATCAATATCATGACCAAATACTTCAACTTTACCTTTGGTCTTATTAACTAAAGAAGATATCACCCCAATAGTGGTTGATTTACCCGCCCCATTTGGACCAAGTAGTGCAAAAAAGTCACCTTCATGCACTTGTAAATCAACCCCTTTTACTGCCTCTACCCCATTTTTGTAAACCTTGGTAAGGCCTTCAATATTTAAAGCAATGTTTTGCTTATTCATTTCTTACCCTCACCATAACCCCAGCGCTTTGTGAGGTTATGTTCAATATTTAAATGATCTAAAATTCGCGCCACCATAAAATCAACCAAGTCTTCTATACTTTGTGGTTGATGATAAAACCCAGGAGCAGCGGGCATGATAGTGACCCCTAAACGCGACAATTTGAGCATATTTTCCAAGTGAATTTCGCTAAACGGAGTTTCTCGAGGGACTAAAATAAGTTGACCTCGCTCTTTTATCACCACATCGGCAGCGCGCTCTAATAAGTTATCTGATGCGCCGACTGCAATCGCAGACACAGACCCGGCACTACATGGACATACTATCATTTTTTTCGGTGCTGCTGAGCCCGAAGCCACCGGACTGAACCAGTTATCTTTGCCAAATACCTTTAATTGTTCGCTCTTGGCGTTAAATAATGCACTTAACTGCTCGGTAGCTTTATCTTCATTCCCTGATAGCTTTATATTGGACTCGGTATCAAAAACTACGCGCGCGGCACTTGAGATAAGCACATACACTTGAAATTGTTGTTCAAGTAACACTTCCAACAGCCTTAACCCATATGGTGCGCCTGATGCGCCACTAAATGCTAAGGTAATTGTATCTTTAAATTGCACATTATTCTCCGCTGTATTTATCGGTCAAACCATCAACAAGTTGCTGATGAAGACCATTAAAACCACCATTACTCATAATTAAAACATGTTGATTTGGCTCAACATTCTCAAGCACTGTATCAATAATAGCGGTTGTAGAATCAAAGCACTGCATACCCGCTTTGTCAGCTTGCTCTTTAAGTGACCAGTTTAAATTTTCTGGTTCAAATAACAGCACATCATCTGCATCGCGAAGTGAATCGAGAAGTGTAAATTGATGCACTCCCATTTTCATGGTGTTAGAGCGCGGCTCTAAAATCGCAATAATTTTTTCATCGCCCACTTTAGCACGCAGCCCAGCAAGCGTTGTTTGTATTGCCGTTGGGTGATGGGCAAAATCGTCATACACTTTAATATGATTAATATCTGCTTTAAGCTCCATCCGCCTTTTTGGGCTGATAAACTCGCCCAAAGCTTCAATACTGTGCTCTATTGCAATTCCCACATGGCGTGCTGCTGCAATAGCCATAATGGCATTTTTAACGTTATGCTCACCAATCGCTTGCCAACTAACAACGCCTTGTAACTGCCTATTTAGTAAAACATTAAATTGAGAACCATCGGCTTTGAGTAATTCATAACTCCAATCATCACCTAATGTTTCGCTCTCGCTCCACAACCCTTTTGCAATCACATCGCTCAGTGCTTCATCATTTTTTGGCCAAAGCACTTTGCCGCTTTGCGGTAGTGTACGTATCAAATGGTGAAATTGTTTTTTAATTGCGTTTAAATCTTCAAAAATATCAGCATGATCAAATTCAAGATTATTTAAAATAAGTGTTCGAGGTAAATAATGAACAAACTTACTGCGTTTATCAAAAAAGGCCGTGTCGTACTCATCGGCTTCTATAACAAAAAATGGCGTTTGCCCAACTCGCGCAGAAAGACCAAAGTTTTGTACAATTCCGCCAATTAAAAAGCCCGGTTTTAAACCCGCATATTCAAGTATCCACGCCAACATACTGGCGGTGGTTGTTTTACCATGAGTTCCTGCCACAGCCAGCACCCACGAATCTTGTAGTAAGTTATGTTTTAGCCACTCAGGTCCTGAGGTATAAGGCAGGCTGTTATCGAGTACATATTCAACACACGGGTTACCACGGCTCATAGCATTACCAATAACAACCATGTCTGGAGCTGGCTCTAGTTGAGATACGTCATAGCCCTGTGTTAGTTCAATACCCAGTTCTTGTAACTGGGTACTCATTGGTGGGTAAACGTTTTGATCTGACCCAGTAACGTGGTGACCCAATGATTTAGCTATAGCGGCAATACCACCCATAAATGTGCCACAAATACCCAAAATATGTATATGCATTTACTATCCTTTCATCCTGCGCGGAGTTTGCTCTAGGGCAAAATTTAATGGCGCTATAATGCCAAAATTTAGCTTAAGTTACCATTAACCCTTGGCGCAAATAAAAAAGCCTCCCAAAGAGGGAGGCTTTCCTGAAGATTAATAGCTTATAGCATTAAAAAGAATATTAAACCGGCACCTAATAATAAACGATAAATAACAAATGGTAGCATTCCCATTCGCTCAATCACTTTTAAAAACATAAAAATACAAGCATAAGCTGATAAAAACGACAGCACTACACCTAACAATAATGCCGTCCAATCTACGATATGATCGCCAAGGGCAAGCTCTGCAGTATAATAAAGACCCATCATTGAAATGATTGGAATAGCTAATAAAAACGAAAAGCGCGCTGCACTTTGTTTGTTCATACCTAACATTAAACCCGCTGTCATGGTAATACCTGAACGTGAAGTGCCAGGAATCATTGCAACGGCCTGTGCAAAGCCAATAATGAGGGCCGTTTTCCAGTTTAGCTGATAGATTGTTTTTATTTGCTTACCTTTGGCATCTGCGTACCAAAGCAATAGACCAAATACGATTGTTGTGGTCGCAATCACCCATGCACTGCGTAAGTACAGTTCAACAAAATCTTTTAATAACAAGCCTAAAATAGCTGCTGGCACAGTACCTAAAATGATCCACCAACCTAGTTTGCTATCATCAGTTGTGCCCTGCACGCCAAACGATTTAAACCAAGCACCGAGTATATCGGCTACTTCTTTACGGAAATAAATAACAACCGCAATTAAAGTGCCTACGTGAACAGCAACATCGAACGCTAACCCTTGATCCTCCCAGCCTAAAATTTGTGATGGTAAAATTAAGTGTGCCGAACTCGATATAGGTAAAAACTCAGTAAATCCCTGAATTAGGGCTAAAACAATTATTTCTATAATACTCATGGGTTAGAAAACTCCACCTTCCATAGTTTTTGTTGAGGGTTGTTATATGCATTCCATATTTGGGCAATCGTTTGTTTTGCTACCGGATGATAAAAATCAGGGGCCACCTCAGCTAAAGGCTGTAAAACAAAGGCGTTTTTAGTAATTTCGTCACGCGGTAATTGTGCTGGGCTCTCGCAAATCACATCATCATAAAAGAGTAAGTCGAGATCCAAAGTACGTGGGCTAAATTTTTTATCATTTGCTTGGCGGCCATTGTCGCGTTCAATTTGTTTTAATAACGCGCACACATCAACAAGCGCCATGTTAGTGGTGGCGGCAAGCACTGAGTTATAAAAGTTATTACCGGCAAAACCCACAGCTTCACTTTCAAATACTGATGAGTGATGTGTGTTTTCAAAGTGCTGATTTAACGCCACTAGAGCACGCCGAATATGCTCAGCTTTATTAATGTTTGACCCTAGGCTAATAAATATCTGCGCCATTTAAGCCGTAGCCTTAATGCGCGTAATCTCTACACCCACTGTTTGCGCTTGTGGAACTGCAGCAGGCTTGCTAACTTTTATTGTTACTTGAGGAGTATTAAATTCGGTTAAGATAATTTGCGCTAATTGCTCTACCAGCGTTTCTAAAAGCTCGACTGGTTTAGCAGTGCTGTGCTCGATAACACGCTCACTCACCTTAGCGTAATCTAATGCTAAGTTAATATCGTCGTTTTGTGCTGCGGGCTCAATGTCGCTTAGCATCTCAATATCAAAGTACAGGCTTTGTTTACTTTTCTTTTCAAAATCATACACCCCGATAATCGTTTCGACATGCAATTGTGATATAAATACCTTGTCCATTGATACTCCAAATGACTGTAACAAGTCACTGAGTTAATTACATATTGTATCAATCAAATTAATACTGTATATACTTTAATCAGTGTTTAAATATACTAAAATTACTTCTACAATAGAATAGTTACAAAATTGCGAGTAATTTAAGAAGCCCGTAAATTTTGACGCCAATAATAGCTTAAAAGTAATGATTAAAAAATAAGGAAGCGCGTGTTAGTCATTTTAATGTTTGTATTAGCCTATTTGCTCGGCTCGATTTCATCGGCCATTTTAGTGTCGCGGCTATTCAAACTTCCCGATCCACGCACAAATGGCTCCAATAACCCAGGAGCAACCAATGTCTACCGTTTAGGCGGCGCTCTCCCCGCATGCTTAGTTTTAATATTTGATATTTTAAAGGGCACTATCCCTGTTTGGGGCGCTTACTTTTTAAAACTTGAGCCGCTAGAGCTTGGTTTAATTGCGGTTGCAGCATGTTTAGGGCACATGTACCCATTATTTTTTAGTTTTAAAGGGGGTAAAGCGGTCGCAACAGCATTTGGCTCGTTACTGCCGATAGGGCTCTCTTTAGGTGGGTTATTGATTGGTACTTGGCTGATTATTGTCGCGATTACCCGCTACTCATCCCTTGCAGCGTTAGTAGCTGTGACGCTAGCGCCTTTATATACATGGTGGATAAAGCCGTTATATACCTTACCCGTGACCTTTATTACGCTACTGATCATTATTAGGCATCGCACTAATATTGTGCGTTTATTTAAAGGTGAAGAACCAAAAGTAGGGACTAAACAAGCCCCTACAAATGATAAGAAGTAATAACTAACCTAGGTTCTGGTTAACTATATTGCTTCTAAGCTATCGATTGGCCAGCGCGGTTTAGTTTTCATATCAAGCGTAGCAAACTGCCCCGCTTTTAAACGCTGCATACCAGCATAAGCAATCATTGCGCCATTGTCGGTACAAAACTCAGTGCGAGGGTAATACACTTCGCACTTCATACCTTGCATCACACGCTCTAGTTGCAAACGTAGTTGCGTATTAGCACTTACACCACCGGCTATGACTAAACGTTTAATACCCGTTTGTTTTAGTGCTCGCTTACACTTAATCACTAAAGTATCTATAACGGCTGTTTGAAATGCATGGGCAATATCTGCTTTAGTTTGCTCGTCACTATCATTTTCACGAATAGCAATCGAAGCGGCGGTTTTTAAGCCACTAAAGCTAAAATCAAGACCAGGCTTATCAGTCATCGGGCGCGGGAAAACAAATCGTTTGGCAACGCCTTGCTCAGCCATTTTAGCTAAACGAGGACCTCCAGGGTAATCAAGCCCAAGTAATTTAGCCGTTTTATCAAATGCTTCACCTGCAGCGTCATCTACCGACTCACCCAACACTTCGTATTGGCCAATGCCCGCAACCTTTACCATCATGGTATGACCGCCAGATACGAGTAAAGCAATAAATGGAAATTCGGGAACGTTTTCCTCAAGCATTGGCGCTAATAAATGCCCTTCCATGTGATGTACTGCCACCGCAGGAATATCCCAACCATACGCTAAAGAGCGACCAATTGAGGTACCTACTAACAAAGCCCCCACTAAACCAGGTCCTGCGGTGTAGGCAATGCCGTCTAAATCTTCAGGTCCACAGCCAGCTTGCGCAAATGCCGCATCGATAAGCGGCAATGTTTTACGTACATGATCGCGAGATGCAAGCTCAGGTACCACACCACCGTAATCAGCATGTACTTTTACTTGGCTATATAATTGATGAGCCAGTAGCCCTTTTTCATCATCATAAATAGCAATACCAGTTTCATCGCATGATGATTCAATGCCTAAAATTCGCATTGTTAATTCTCCTGCCACCTAACAAGGTGTTTAAAACAAATAACTTAAAGTGCTAAACCAATGTTAGTTTGGCCATCAGCAAGGACATGCTTTTTCAATGCTTTTACATTTTCAGCAGTAATACGCCCCATAGCTTCTACAAAATCAATTAGTTCACCTAATACCTCTATTTCGTATTGCATTAGTGGGTGTTCACGCACTGCTTTATTATCAGCAACATCCCCTTCAACCGTCATTTGATACTCAATAAAGCGAGCCACAGTTGCCTGCGATATTTTACTCACATTAACAAATTCTTGCTCGTCTTGTGCTAAAAGGCCATGCATTAAGCTCAATAATGAGGTGGCAGCGTCAATGGCAGGGTAAGTGCCAAACATATCAAAATCAGCAAGTTCAGGTACATTAGGTTCAATTTTTTCGACTTGCTTTTCTAAATCAATCTTACTTTTAGGAAGCAGTATCTTTTCCCAACATACATTTAAAGCATTACGTAAAATAACCTCATCGCCAAAACCGGTAGCCTCACTAAATAGTCCATAATTAGGCAACATACGCTCTATTAACGCACTGGCCAATACCGCTTTTTGCAGGTAATTTAACTCTCTAATACGCTGAAAATTATTCGCTTTTGTCATTCTTTAAAGTCCCACATGACCAACAAAAATCAAATGTTGATCCATTATGCTCATTACAGTTAGGGCACACCCAATCTGGAGCGGATTGTTTTACTTGCTGATAGTTTACCAATATTTCGCGTGCATGGCGCTCTTTTATCGCATAAACCTGCACACTTACTTGTGTTTGCTCAAACGGGATCTCGCCCATTGCACCTTGCAGCATTTCGCCTTTAATTTGACACTCAATTCCCGCATTCAGAATCAATCCTTTTATTATATTGGCCTCTAAACTATTTTCTGCGTTATAAAGCGTAACCCAATCAAATGATGTTATATTTGAATCGCTATTATTAATATTTTGCAATATCCACCTCATTTACTTTATGTGTACTATTTGCCTGCGTAACCTAAAGCAAATAATATGATTTAAGGACACATTATGACGCTAACTACTCCAGGTTTACTTTTTCCAGCAATCTCATTGTTGTTACTCGCCTATACAAACCGATTTTTAGTGCTAGCGCAACTAATACGAGAACTGAATGCACGTGAAGGGGAATCTATTCGTCCTGTTGTGGTGGCGCAAATAACCAACCTTAGAAAGCGAATAAAATTAATAAGAACCATGCAAGTATACGGAGTGGCTGCTTTTTTATTATGTACGCTATCTATGTTCGCATTATTTATAGAATTTAATACCACGGGCATTATTTTATTTGGTGTCAGTTTAAGTTGCTTAAGCTTATCTTTGCTTACTTCATTATTTGAAATTCACATCTCTTGTGATGCCATAGAAATTGAATTGCAAAACATTGAAAATAAGCCTTTAAGTAACCGAGTAAGTAAAAATTTTATTGAGCCCAACCCTAAAAGCAAAAGCAGCAATTAACAAACCCGAGACTTTAATAAAGCTGTTATAAAATTGCATAAACTTGGTCAATAATAAAACCCTACAGTTATTTAACATTACCCAAAGGTATAACAACTTTTAGCAACTATTCTCTTTAAATACGATGAAAAGAAAGTTAATCTAAGGAGGTGGTTAAAAACATTATTTCAACTGATCTGTAGGGATATAAAGTCAGTATTTAATCTGCAATTCCCCTAGCTTACCTATAAAAAAGGACTATATAGTGAGATTTGAACAATTAGAACAGTTTGTAGCGCTTGGCCTACTTCGTCATTTTAGGCAAGCTGCAGAACAAACCCAAATTAGCACATCTGCGTTAACTCGAAGTATTCAAACTCTTGAAACAGAGCTTGGCTACGAACTTGTTACCCGCTCTACTCGCTCGGTTAAATTAACTCAAGCAGGCGAACTTTTCCTCGACTTTGCAAAAAATACCCTCAATGAGCTAGAGCAAATAAAACATCGCGCTTTTCAGTCAATTAATGGCACTGAAGAGAAAAAATTGGTTATTGGTTACACCACAACAACCAGCAGCATAGTACCAATTACCTGCGGTGAATTTTTAAGCCAATACCCGCATATTAAAATCGAAATGCAGCTACAAAACAAAACTGAGCTTCATAGAAAGTTACTTCAAGGGGAAATTGACATTAGTGTATGCTCGCAAATAGTCAATAGCATTGGTAGCGACATACAATTACCTGATCAGCTTATTTTATTTTGTTCAAAACAACATCCTTTAGCAAATAAAAGCGATATTAGTAAAAAAGAACTCGAAAGTTATCCAATGTTCAGTTGTTTTTCACAGTCAAAACAAGTGCAATCAATGCTTAATGAAGTAATAGACTCATTAAATAAAGTATCAACTATTAAAGTGGGCAGTATTGATCAGGTAATGGCCGGACTTGAAAAGTCAGACCATTTTGCCATTGCCGGTATTGAACACACCAGTTCTGTGGCAGAAAACTATAACTTGATTCAACTTAAAACTAATAACGATATTAGCCATGAGCAACTTATTGTGCAAACCAGCCAACAAATAGAAGCAGGTGAGCATGTTGACCACTTACTCTCGCTAATAAATAAAGTCTCAAAAGCATAACATTACACCATGCGCTTTGGTGAACGCGATAAATTTGTAGCTTTAAAGTTTTTTTACATTAAACTAACGCTCCCTACTATTATGACTAGCGTTAATGAACAACTTTACAGCTTCTGGAATTTATCTAGAGCAGATTGAAACGCATGGTTATGCCATTATTGAAAACGCCATTGATAGTGACCTAATCTTTGATTTAATGGCAGATTGCTACAGAATAAATCCACACTTTAGCCTTGCTGGTATTGGTCGATTAAATAACTTGCAAATTGATAATACAGTTCGTAAAGACAAAACCTATTGGTTTGATGGCAGTTCAAATGCACAACTTGGCTACCAGCAAGTAATGGAAGTAGTTCGTAATACGCTTAATCGAACTTTCTTTATGGGTTTGTTTGATTATGAATGTCACTATGCAAAATATACGCAAGGTGATTTTTATAAAAAACATGTAGATGCATTTAAAGGTCGTTCAAACCGTGTTTTTACTACCGTATTATATTTGAACTCTCCAGAGGAAGGTGGAGAGCTAGTTATTTACAAGCCTAAAAGTAAAGGCATAGAAATAGTAATAAAACCCACGGCAGGCACTTTGGTATTATTTGAAAGCGAACGCTTTGTACATGAAGTACTTCCTGCTGTTGATAACCGCTATTCGATTGCTGGTTGGTTCAGAAAAAACGCATCAATTAGTGGCATTATCGACCCACCCCGTTAAGCAAAAACGGGGTAAGAAAATAATAAACCAATAAAAATAGCCAGTCCTACGTAATGGTTATTTAAAAATGCTTTAAAACAATTATCTCGCTGGCGTAAATGAATCAAACGCTGTTGATACACAAGTAACATTGCTGCAATAGCTAATCCCAACCAAAAACTAAATCCTATTTGATTCATCAACCCAATTAAAACCATCAACGCAAAAAAGCTAAAGTTAAGTAGCGCTATAATATGGCGGTCATAACTGGCGAATAAAATAGCGGTTGATTTTACTCCTATTTTTAAATCATCGTCTCTATCAACCATGGCGTACATAGTGTCGTAAGCCACCGTCCAGCAAATATTGGCAATAAATAGCAACCAAGCTTGCACAGGCAATGAGTTTGTTGATGCCATAAATGCCATAGGAATTGCCCAACCAAAAGCAGCCCCTAATACAACCTGTGGAAGTTGCGTGTAACGTTTCATAAAGGGATAACAAAACGCTAATCCAAGTGCACCAAACGATAACAGAATAGTATTGATATTAAGCAATAATACTAATATAAAAGCGATGACAACGAGTAATAAAAACAAACTAATTGCTTCGCCACTACTTACCGCTCCGGTCGCTAGCGGCCGCTGACAAGTACGTTTTACTGAGCCATCAATTTTTCTATCTGCAAAATCATTGATAACGCATCCTGCGCTTCGCATAACTATTACCCCAAGGGTAAACACAATGAAGTTCGTTAAGCTAGGCAGACCATCATTCGCTATCCATAGTGCCCAATAAGTTGGCCAAAGTAGCAATAAAGTGCCTATGGGCTTATCAATTCGCATTAACTGGATGTAATAGGGCATATGATTAACAGACAAAGCGGCTAGTTTCATGAGTATAAGTAAGCTCCTGGTAAAAAAACCTCACAGACCAAAAATTGATAGTTATGTAAAGAAAATACGCTGCGCCTGCCCAGTAAAGAGCGATTCGGTAAATTAAGTTCGCTCACCAGTGATTGCAATGAGTGATTATCATCAAAGCGAGCAATTTCAATATCAGTGCGCCTTAACGCAGGATCTTGAAAGATAACATCACCTAACGGGCGTTCTCCCATATTGTGCAGCTGATTGTTTGTATTATTACTTGTTACTGGCAACCAACTTTGAGCATAAACAATCGGTTGTTCATCACACAACAGTAACACTTCACGGTTAAGTACTGTACTTACCTGCTTACTTAATAGCGTTTGCTGTGATTGAGAAAGGTCTACTTTTTGCTCACTCAACACTTTTACAGCAAAACGCTGAGACTGACTTTTTAATTTAGCCGTTAAAGAATGCGGTTCAAATAACCACTCTTTCTCAGCGTTAGATAAGCCAGTGACTTGAGCGGTACTCTGCCAATCAGCAGATAAAGAAAGAGGAAAAGTAATCACAATAACTCTACTTGAAAAAAATCAGAGAGATCATAACATTGCCAACGAATTTGAAAAAGCGCGATTTACTCAATACCAAGCACATCCTGTGTCATAAAAAGCTAATCAGCATTTGACTCTCGCTATTGCCTATCCCAAACTTGAATCCAGAGTACTTTTACAAACACAACAAATAACAGCATCTTGCTGTATCTTATTTACTAATAAGTATAAACTATTTGTAACCAGTTTACGGAAACGCTTTTGAAATGAAAAAAACAGTATTTACAGGCCTTTTTATTCTTTTAGTCAGCCTAACTAGCTTATCAGCACGTGCTGAGTCTACTGTGGGTTATTTTGGGTTTGAGCCAGACATTATTACCAATTACATTGGTCCATCAAGTAAAAAAATGGGTTACGTTCGCGTCACGGTAGATTTAATGCTAAACAAAACATCCGATATTGCCATTGTAGAACACCACACTCCGCTGTTACGTGATGCGCTAGTAGAGATATTATCAAAAGAGCCTGAAAACAAAATAAAGTCTTTAACAGGGCGTGAGCAAATTCGCCTTAAAAGCGCAGAAAAACTAAAAAGCTTACTTAAGGAAGAAACAGGCCAAGAAATAATCCGAGACCTGTTATTTACTAAATATTTATATCATTAGGCGCTTTTTGTTTTAAAAAGCTGAGCGGTATAGGCAAAAGCCATACCGCTAACAAGCCCACCTAAGTGTGCCCAATTAGCCATTCCAACAAATAATACATCTGCAAAACCAAGTACTAACCATACCAGCATAAAACCAACAATTGCGGTTGTAACCAGTGCAGGCTGTTTAGGGTTAAGCGCGCTGTAAATCCAACAAAAGCCTAACAACCCATATACAACACCGCTAAGCCCACCAAAGTTAGGACCGACCATTAAGTACTGTGCCCAATTACTTATTAAAGCGGTAACTAAAAACAGCCCGATTAAACTCGACTTACCACATTGCTTTTCAATGTTATCACCCAGCGATACCCACCAGATTAAGTTAAACACAATATGCATAGCGCTAAAATGCACAATAGCAGGTGTTAACCAGGTAAGTGGTGACGCAGGATTGAACTGCAACGCCATATAAATAGGCTCAAACGCACCAAATAAAAAGGCAACATAAACAACAATGCTGAGAATACTAACACCTTGATTAAGCCAGCTTAAGGCTTTAAAACGAGCGACTAAATTAAGTGACTGCCCTTGATACTTTAACGGTGACTGCGTAGTACCTACTTGCCATGATGCTTGTTGGTAACGCTCATGATTAGGGTTTTTAGCAAATTCGTTCCATAAAGGCTGCACTGCATGAAAGTCTTCAGGTGCCACACTAATAACAAGCGTATGGCCATCCTCAGTACGAATTTGCCCTGAAAGCCCTTGGCTTTTTAGGTAATCTATAAAGCCCTGTGCAGCGCGGGGATTAGTTAGACTGCCTAGCTCTATCATCGTGCTACTTTATCCTTGTAAGCGGCTTCCCACGCAGTAAAACCGCCATCCATGCTGTAAACATCTTCAAAGCCTTGCTCTACTAAGTAACTTGCTGCACCCTGTGAGCTCATGCCGTGATAACAAACAATAATAATCGGCTGGTCAAACTCTTTTTCCATCATAAATTGGGCGATATTTGCATTTGAAAGCGCTTCAGAGCCAGGAATGTGCCCTGTCTGATACGAATTAGGATCGCGAATATCAGCAATCACCACATCTTCTTTGTCTAGTAGTTCGAGGGTTTGTGCGATTGATATATGTTTAAATGCCATAGTGCTCTCTTATAATTACAAAAAAGGCGACAAATGCCGCCTTTAATTCTCTTAACAGGGGATAATTAATCCCAGTTAAGAATTACTTTACCCGATTGGCCTGAAATCATCATATCAAAGCCAGCTTGGAAGTCATCAATTGAATACTGATGAGTAATAATTGGTTTTAAATCAAGCCCTGATTGAATCAAGCTAGCCATTTTATACCAAGTTTCAAACATCTCACGACCGTAAATACCTTTGATCACTAAGCCTTTAAAAATAACTTGATTCCAATCGACCGCCATATCTGAAGGTGGAATACCTAACATGGCAATTTTGCCGCCATGATTCATGTTATTTAGCATGGCATTAAATGCACTCGGAACACCTGACATCTCTAAGCCAATGTCAAAGCCTTCGGTCATACCTAGCTCTTTAGCTACATCTTCAAGCTTTTCATTCGCAACGTTTACAGCACGCGTTGCGCCCATTTTACGTGCTAAGTCTAGGCGGTATTCATTTACGTCGGTGATAACCACATGGCGTGCACCCACATGTTTGGCTACAGCCGCGGCCATAATACCAATAGGGCCTGCACCAGTGATTAATACATCCTCACCCACTAAGTCAAACGATAATGCAGTATGTACAGCATTACCAAACGGGTCAAAAATAGAGGCCAGTTCATCGCTAATGTTATCTGGGATTTTAAACGCATTAAATGCTGGGATCACTAAGTACTCAGCAAATGCACCTTCGCGGTTAACACCTACACCGGTTGTATTACGGCATAAATGAACACGTCCAGCACGGCAGTTACGACAATGACCACAGGTTATATGACCTTCACCAGATACACGGTCGCCAACTTCGAAACCGCGAACTTCTTGGCCCATGTCAATTACTTCACCCACATATTCGTGGCCAACCACCATAGGTGTAGGAATAGTGTTTTGTGCCCACTCATCCCACTTATAAATATGAACATCGGTACCACAAATGGCTGTTTTACGAATCTTAATTAACAGATCGTTATGGCCTACTTCAGGCTTTGGCGCATCTGTCATCCAAATGCCTGGCTCTGCTTTTAACTTTGATAATGCTTTCATAATCCACACTCAATTAAAAAATCGCGACTTTAGCCGCGATTTAACAAGAAAATTAAATAACACCAATCTCTTTACCAATACGGGTAAATGCTGCAATGGCTGTATCAAGCTGTTCCTTGCTATGCGCTGCAGAAATTTGGGTACGAATACGCGCCTGACCTTTTGGTACAACAGGGAATGAAAAGCCAGTTACATAAATCCCTTCAGCCAATAGTTTATCAGCCATAAGTGACGCTACTTTTGCATCCCCTAGCATCACTGGAATAATCGCATGATCTTTACCTGCACAGGTAAAACCTGCCGTTTCCATTTGCTCACGGAAGTATTTAGCGTTTGACCATAGCTTAGCGCGAAGCTCACCGCCATTTTCAAGCATTTCTAACACTTTGATTGACGCTGTTACGATTGAAGGCGCTAATGAATTTGAGAATAAGTATGGACGTGAACGCTGACGAAGCCACTCAACAATTTCTTTTTTGCCTGAAGTATAACCACCAGAAGCTCCACCAAGCGCTTTGCCTAAGGTGCCAGTAATAATATCGACACGGTCGAGTACATTACAGTACTCAGGCGTACCTTTACCGTTTTCGCCAACAAAACCAACGGCATGTGAGTCATCAACCATAACAAGCGCGTCATATTTGTCGGCTAAATCACACACTGCTTCTAAATTACAAATAACGCCATCCATTGAAAACACGCCATCAGTAGCAATTAGTTTAGTTTTAGCACCGGCTTCATCGGCTGCAATTAATTGCTTTTCTAAATCAGCCATATCGTTATTTGCATAACGGAAACGTTTTGCTTTACATAAACGCACGCCATCAATAATAGATGCATGGTTTAATGAATCAGAAATAATCGCATCGTCTGCACCTAAAATAGTTTCAAACAAGCCTGTATTCGCATCAAAGCATGATGAGTACAAAATGGTGTCTTCAGTTTCTAAAAATTGACTTATTTTTTTCTCAAGCGTTTTATGAATATCTTGGGTACCACAAATAAAACGCACTGAGGCAACACCAAAACCATGGTCATCTAAGCCTTGTTGGGCAGCTGCAATTAGCTCTGGGCTGTTAGCTAAACCTAAGTAGTTGTTAGCACAAAAGTTAATAACTTTATCGCCTGATGCCACTTCAATTTGAGCTTGCTGCTGTGAAGTGATAACACGTTCATTTTTGTACAAACCTTCAGCTTTAACGTCTTCAATTTGCTGTTGTAATTGGCTAAAAAAAGCAGATGCTCTCATCTGTGATCTCCATTTGGTTGAACGGGTTAAACAGCAGACGCGTTGCTGCTATTTATAATGGGGGTATTGTAAAAGTTTAAGCGCCAAATTGCACTGTTTGTCATTCGTCGCAAATTAGCTAATTGGCAGGAAAAGCTGCCAGTTTACAGACATGAGATATATATTAAATGAGATCAGCAAGCAAAACAGGAAGTTCCTTGATTGAGTCACAAACATAGTCTGCAGATTTTGCGGCTTGCTCGTCAAACGTTTGCCCCGAACGAACTAGCACTTTAGTGCGTATGTTGGCACTAATAGCAGCTTGCATATCACCTAATTTATCCCCTACCATGACACTCAGTGTAGGGTCTATATGATGATCTTTTATTCCTTGCAGCAACATCCCGGGGGCTGGTTTTCTGCAATCGCAATCTGTTAAATACGCTGGCAATGCATTTTTAGGATGATGTGGACAAAAATAAACATCAGTAATCTCAATTTGATGATGAGTAAACTGCGCTTTCATCCATGTGTTAAGGGCAAAAAAATCGGCTTCTGAGTAATAACCTCGACCAATACCTGATTGGTTAGTTACAACAATTATTTTATAGCCCGCGTCATAAAATGCTTTACACGTTGAAAACACACCCTCTATAAATTCAAACTCTTCGCTTTTAAATACATAGCCATGGTCAACATTTACTACACCATCACGGTCTAAAAAAAGCGCCTTATTTATGTGTTTATCATTCATAATAACGACTCTTTTTTAATAACATGGTCAAACATTTCTTTTACTGCATCCGTGGTTATTTGACTCATTAAATCATCGCCTTTAACCCGAGTACCCCAAGGTAATTGCTCGGCGGTTTTACCTGTTTGCTTTAATAAGTTTTGGTGATAAACCTCAACCACGTAATCTTGGTATAAATAAGGCCCCGTTCGCGCTGGGTTTGAATGCGCATATAAGCCAATAACAGGCGTGCCCACAGTCACCGCCATATGAGCTGGGCCTGTATCGGGCGCAAGTACTAAGTCTGCACGCTTAAGTACGCACAATAATTCTTTGAGTTTTGTTTTACCCACCAAGTTCAGAATGGGTGAATCACTGTGTTTAATGATGTTATTTGCTAAATTAATTTCCAGTTCCGTCGGTCCACCAGTTAATACTATTTTAAACCCCTGTGTATGTGCATAATCCGCAAGCGCGGCATAGCGTTCGGCTAACCAGTTACGCTGTGCTTTACTTGCTGCTGGCGAAATAACGAATAGCTTATGTGATAAATAATCGTCACCTAACAGCTCATCAGCTTTAGCTTGATCTTTGTCGGTGTAGGGCATATTCCAAACAGGGACATAATCATCAACACCAATCGTTTGAGCAAAGCCTTTAAATCCCTCTAAAACATGCGCCTGAGATTGGGCTTTAATGCGTTTATTAATAAATAAACTATGCAGCTCTTTTGAACGAGCCCAGTCAAAACCAATTTTAACTTTGGCAGGAATACAGCGAGCGACAAAACCAGCTCTTAAAGCCACTTGAATATTAAGCAGTACGTCAAAACACTGCCCTTGGAAGGTTTGCTTTAACTGTTTCAGTGCCGCTTTACCTTGTTTTTTATCAAATACAACAAGCTCAACGCCAGGCAAATCTGCTAACAGCATCGCCTCGACTTTCCCTATCACCCATGTAATTTTAGCATTTGGATGCGCTTTTTGAATTGCTTGTACCGCACTCACTGCATGGCATACATCACCAATAGCAGAAAGACGTAAAATACAAATTGAAGTGTAAGTAGGCGCTGAAGTCACACGTTTCCTTGGGAGTAAAATAATAAAACCCGATCTTAAATTATAATCGCGTCATTGCAAGTACTTATCCTTAGCCTGAAAACACGTTAATATATGCACATATTAAAGCGAATCCTATGAGCTATGTTTAATCAACACATCAAAAATAACCATGTCATTTTAAGCCACCCTCAATATAGCACCGAAATAGAGTTAGATTGGTTTGACCCCGATTTCTGGCAACAACAGCAAAAAATTGTCGGGGCTAAAAAAGGGCGTGCAACTGCTTGGTTTTTTAAACACGCAGATTTAACGGCTGTGTTACGCCATTATTGGCGTGGCGGCTTCATAGGCAAGCTACTTAGTGACCAATATTTATATTGGGGACTTGAGCATACCCGCGTTTATCAAGAATTTAGCTTAATGACGCAATTAATAGAGTTAGGTTTAAATGTACCAAAGCCCATTGCAGCTAAAGTGAGCCGACATGGCTTCATTTACCGAGGTGATATTATTACTGAAGCAATCAGCGGCGCTAAAAGTATATTAGATATACTGATTGAGCGCACATTGAGTGAAGCTGAGATAAAAAAAATAGCACAAACTGTTGCCCAATTTCATAATAAAGGGGTGTATCACGCTGATTTAAATATTAATAATATTTTATTTGATGACTCTGGCGACGTTTACATTATCGACTTTGACCGTGGCGAAATAAAAGTGCCCAATAAAAAATGGCAACAAAGCAACATGTCTCGCCTACAGCGCTCCTTTTTAAAAGAGCAAAGCCGCAACAGCCACTTTCATTGGCAGCAAAACGATTGGCAAACATTACATAATGACTATAACCAAGAGCTCGAATGCTAATATTCAGCGCGCCATTGCTAAATATTGGTCTGCTACAGCATCTGCAGAGACCTTTTTCAAAATAGTGGCCTTTTTCATATCGGGGCTATCAATTAAAACGTCTTCAATGGCCTTTGCTAATAAGTCACTTTGCTCTGTTGGTACCAGATATTTGCTTAATTCTTCGGTTAATATTTCATTGGGACCAAAATTACAATTAGTACTTACCACGGGTGTACCTATGGCTATAGCTTCAATTAATACGGTTGGTAGCCCTTCAAAGTCAGAACTTAATACAAGAGCTTTAGCCTGCTTAATCCAGTTATAAGGATTTTGTTCGAATCCAGGAACAATAAGTTGATTTTCGATTCCGTATTGTTTGGCTAACTTAAATGCTTTCTCTTTCTTATTACACAATAATACTAATTTATATTTTTTATCTAATTTAGCAAATGCAGCAAACAGAACATCATGACGTTTTTGTTTAGCAAATCGTCCAACATGAATAAGATAAGGAGAGGTCGGTATGTTGATATTTACCTCATTTGCTTGCTCATTCATAATTTTAAAATTAAAAGGATTGTAAATAGTTGTCATTGCGCTGGGGGTAATTAAAGGGCTCTGGCGTATTTCCTCTTCAACACCTTTTGAAACACAGATCAAAGACTTCCCATTTAAATTTTGTTTGCTTCTTTTAAGATATAAATAAGAAAATGGACCTAATTTTTTTTGCCTAGCAAGTTCAGCATTAACTGAGTTATGAACAACAAAATGGATATTTTCTATTTTACTTTTTGCTAATAAGTTATTACTACGATCTAAATTAGAAAGTACTAAATCAATAGAACCAAGTTGAAGTAACTTTTGCTCAAACCATGTCTCTAATACTTTAACATTCTTTTTTATCTGCCAAAATCGATCAACTTTTGTTGCTCGACCTGAAAATAAACTTTCAACAGATAAGGTGTTTGGAATGTCATATTCAATATTTTGCGCCAATGACAAAATAGTCACATTGTGGGCTTTTGATACCATTTCCTGCGCCAAAGTAAGCATTACTTTTTCAGCGCCACCACCAACGAGGGAGTCAATTACAATAACAATATTCATAGCTTATTTCCTATTAACAACGCTTTTACTCCTTTCGTTATGACATCAAAGCTATGCACACTTTCTAACGACTTGTATTGGCCAACCGTATTATTATAATTTGGTTCCAAGAGTAGCTCTTTTATTTTTTGGGTAATATCTAAAATATCAAGCTCAGCCTCTTTAACAACACCGGTACTCGCACAACGAACAACTCGCTCATTTTGATCTTTTGAAATAGCACATGCTATCGTTGGCGTTTGTAAAGCAATGGCTTGAAGTAAAGTATCGCCCGCGCTTAATAATGCCACCTTAGCCTGACTTAGTAAGGCTAAAAATTCAGTCCCCTCTTGGCTTGGCAAACAAATTAACTCATCGCTTTTAGGTAACGACTTAGTGTAATTAGGACCAAACACCACAACCCCTTTTAAACCTGTTTCTTTCGCAATATTCAGTCCTGCTTTATAGTAGATATCAGCACAGTTTTGTCCATTAAGAGTGTGCCCACCAGAGCCTGCGTTAACAATAAAGAACTCTTTCTCTTTCAATTGATAACGGGTTAGTGCATCGGATTTTTGTTGCGCTGATGCAAACACTGTAAATGGCCCGACATTAGCAGGATAGGCCAGAGACAACATGCTCAATTTTAGCTTTTCATACCACGAAAGAGGTTCAATACAGTAATCAGGCTGAACCACCCAATGAGTATCAATAAGGCCCGCTCTATTAAGCTTTAAACCTTTTGCTCGCTTTTTTGCATGCTGTGAAATAAAAACAACTTTAGCACCCACTTTTTTTGCAGCTTTCATTTGCTCAGCGCGTCCTGCACAATCAAATAGCACCGCATCTGGTTTGTATTGCTTAATAAACTGACATACGTGCGTATTTTCTTTTGTTGCCGATTGATTTAACAATAAGGTAGGGAATGGGCAGTTTTTAGCATAAGCCGTATGTTTATTTAAAATAAAATGAATATCTAACTGCTTGCCATACTCAGCCTTTAAGGTTTGAGCTAGCTGTAACGAGCGCATATATTCACCAATACCTTCTGGCGATGACACGGGAATAAATAAAAGTCGTTTGTTGCTCATTACTATCTCTATTTTTTCTTTGCTGCGAGTATATCAACGCCATCTTTTTAGCGATAGAGCCGCGGTGTTTTAATCTAATATATAGTAATATTTTTTTCTAATATCTCTTTAATGAGTTGATTTAATTACTGCAATAAAGGACGTAGATTGCTAAACTTGTTAGCAATTTCAATCATAAGGATCTGAGCTTTGCGAAACAAATTTTTTATACTTTCTTCGCTTTTTTGTGCCGTAACTACAACCGTAAATGCTGAACCTTGGGTAAAGCCTGATGATTATGCTCTTAGAGCAGATATACAACAGCTTGCCGATGCAGGTATAATTTTAGCGCCAGTAACAACGTACCCATTAATGTGGAAAAGCTTTATTAATGATGTAAACAATACTTCGTTAGAACAGTTATCTCCTCGCCTGCAGGATGCGTTATTACGTGTAAAACATCGTTATAAGTCAGAAAATAGCGGTTCGCATAGTGTACAGCTTTCGGCATTTGCCAGCTCAGATCCTCTTGTAGCCACTAGCTTTGGTGCCACCAATAGCCAAGAATCAGAGTTAACTGCTGCCTACGCTTATTTAGGACATAACTTTGCAGCTAAAATAGCGATTAATCATCGTAGTGATGGCAAAAACTGCTTAGTCGACGGTAAAACAACTGATGATATAGCTCAAAACGAGCAAGCACTAAAAGACTGCAATGATACCTCTCTAGATGACAGCTATTTAGCGTATCGTATGGGTAATTGGATTGTAAGAGCAGGTGCCGTTGAGCAATTTTGGGGGCCGGGTGTTGATAACAGCTTAATTATGTCTGGTAATGCAAAACCTTTACCTGCCATTAGTATTTCTCGTGAGCAAAGTAGTGCCTTTGAAACACCTTGGTTAAGTTGGATAGGTCAGTGGGGGTTTACTGCACAAATGGCTAAGCTGGAATCAACCCGCGTTATTCCTGATGCGTTATTGTGGAGCACTCGGGTTAACTTTCGCCCCGTTCAACAATTAGAAATAGCACTGAGCTGGTCAGCACAATGGGCTGGTAAGGGACAACCAAGCTCGGCTGGTGACTTTATTGATATGATTACCGGTGATACAAAATGTGTTGATGGCACTACTAATTGTGATAGCCAGTTAGAATCAAAAATAGGTAATCAATTAGCAGGTATTGATATTCGTTGGTCAGACACATTATTTAACCAACCTTATGCCGTTTATGCCAGCACGATTGGTGAAGATGCGAGCTCACAGTTTAAACCAGCTGATAGAGCGTACTTATTTGGCCTACAAACAACACATCGCGTTTACGAGCAGAATTTACTAGTCAACTTAGAATATATTGATACAGGTGTGTCTTGCTCTGCGGGGTCAACGACCGAAAACTGCTATTATGAGCACACTGATTACCAATCAGGGTATCGTTACCATGGTCGCCCTATCGGCTCTACCTATGATAATGATGCGCAATCGCTAGTGTTAACCGTACTTGGGCAACTCTCAAGCGGAACTGACTGGCAAGTAAAATTACGTGATGTAGACTACAACAGCGACAACCGTGATAGATACCCAAATAACCCAGACTTAGGTAACTCGATTACCAAAACAGCATTTAGCTCTAAACAGCTTGAAGTACGTTACAGAATGCTTGCCATGGGGGGGCGCTTAACCCTTGGCGGACTTGCCTCTAATAACGATGGAGCAGAAAACGATACGTCTGCATTTGCAAAGTTCGAATATAACTTTTAGTTTTGCAAGCATTAAAAAAGGGGATAAACCAAAGTTTATCCCCTTTTTTTGATTTCATTAGGGCCTGTTGACCTTTGCGGATTAGTATTTGTTCAAACTAGGGGCGATTTAATCGCGGCGCGAGATTTGTAACCTAGCGGGCTAAGTAAAAACCGAGCAACAAAGAGTAAATTGCCCCTAGGCAGAACCCTTTGGGCAGCGCCTGTTCGGCATTGATGCTGCGTTATCGCCTATTTATGGGGAATAACAACACTACATAGGCTCTGCCTTGCCTAAATACCAAACAGACTACTGCAAATTTAATCTTGAAAGATTAACAGGCCCTAAACTAGCTTTTAATTTTGCTAATCACTTTTGATGTAGAGCAACCATCTAAAAACTCAAGCACTTCTACTTTTCCGCCATGACGCAACACATGCTCGGCACCGGCAATTTGCTCAACAGTGTAATCACCACCTTTAACAAGAATATCTGGGCTAATTTGCTCAATTAGCTTTGCTGGTGTGTCATTTTCAGCCTCACTGCCAAACGGAATAACCCAATCAACTGAGGCTAATGCACTTAAAACCATAGCACGCTCATCTAATGGGTTAATTGGGCGCTCAGGGCCTTTTAAACGGGCAATGGATTCATCGTTATTTAAACCAACCACTAATCTATCACCACGCGCTTTAGCTTGCGCTAAATAGCGCACATGGCCTGCATGCAAAATATCAAAACAACCATTAGTAAATACAATGGTTTCTCCATTTTGCTTTGCAAATTCAATATGTTGTAATACATCATCAAATGGGGTTTGATAATGCTCGCCAGTGGCTTGTAAGTATTGGCCTAACTTGCGGCTCAACTCTTCAGGAGAAACCGTAGCCGCTCCCAATTTACTTACTGCAATACCGGCAGCTAAGTTTGCAATTTCGACTGCATCTTTGGCGGTCATACCCGCACCTAGCATTACAGCTAATGTAGCAATAACAGTATCGCCCGCACCGGTTACATCACTTACTTCGAGTTGTTGCGCTGCAAAGTCATGCTTTTGCGTTGCATCAATTAGCGACATACCTTGTTCTGAGCGTGTTAGTAGCATGGCGTTAATACCCGCATCACTAATCAGGGTACGCGCGCTGCTAGCAAGCAACTCTTCTGAACCAACCTGACCACCCGCTAATTTAAACTCATTTAAATTAGGGGTTATGTAATCAGCTCCACGGTACAACTCTAAATCAGATGATTTAGGGTCAACAAGCACGGTTTTACCTGCATCTTTAGCAACCGAAATCATTTTTTGGATTAGCGCGAGTGAGCCCTTGTTGTAATCAGAAAATACAATAAAGTCGTAATCACTCAGCACCAGCTCTAATCGATTTAATAACAACTGGCTATGAGACTCATTAAAAGCCTCTTCTAAATCTAAACGCACAACTTGTTGATGACGACTGATCACCCGCATTTTAGAAATAGTCGGCAAATCGCATACACTCACAAGCTGTGAATTTATTTTTTCACCCTCTAGAATGTTTTCTAAAATTTGTCCGCTTTCATCCTCGCCAATTAGGCCAAGTAAACCCACTTTGCCATCTAGTCGGGCTATATTTTTAGCCACATTGGCGGCACCACCGGCTTTGTCTTCAAATTTACTGACTTTTACAACGGGTACTGGTGCCTCCGGCGAAATACGGCCAGAATCACCATACCAGTAGCGGTCTAGCATAACGTCACCAACCACTAAAATACGCGCTGCTGATAAGTTTTTTAATAGCGATAAATCCATTACTGCTGCTCCGCAACAACCATATCCATGGCTTCACACAACCAATGGCCGATAAACATATGCGCCTCTTGGATACGGGCTGTTTCATCATTTTTAATAATAATAGGTAACTTGGCGATGTCTTTTACTTTCCCCCCATCGCGACCTGTAAATGCAACAGTGAATGCTCCTATTTTATTAGCGGCTTCTAACGCTAAATTAATATTATTACTGGTGCCCGATGTGGTTAAGCCAATTACAATATCTTCAGGTTTACATAGCGCCTGTACTTGGCGTTCAAATACTGTGTCAAAATGATAGTCATTACTATGCGCTGTTAAAATAGAGGTGTCTGTGGTTAGAGCAATAGACGCTAACGGTCCTCGCTCTAACTTATAACGTACCACAAACTCTGCAGCCAAATGCTGAGCATCAGCCGCACTGCCGCCATTACCAAACCAAACAACCTTACCACCAGCCTGTAAAGCACTATGACATGCTTCTAACAACTGCATTACCTCTTGATGATACGCCTCCATGGTTTCGAACAATACTTGGTGACGATTTAAACTTTCTAGGTAGCTAGTTGCCACTGAATCTATAATTGACATGAGATATTCCTCTTGGAACTGAAATGGCAGGAAAAATTAATTTCATTATTCCATAATTTTATAGCCAAATCACCTCTATATAACTAAATTAAAGTACGGGTAGAAAGTTATTATTCAGATAAAGAAGGTTTTTATCGTTGTTACCTTTTTCAAGTTGCTATTTTATATTTGTGTATTTAGAAAAAAACGATTTCACGCTAAACTAGCGCCACTTTCATTTATACAAAGCAACAGTATGGCACGCATTTTTTATTCACTCGCATTAATTATTATTAGCCCACTGATTGTATTTTACTTATATGTACTAAGAGGTAAAAAAAACGCAGGATATCGCGCTCACTTTAAGGAACGTTTTGGCTTCATAAGCCGCGCTTTATTTTCAAACAACAAACCAGTTGTATTTCATTGTGCTTCTGTGGGCGAGGTGTTAGCTGCAACCCCTTTAATTAAAGCCCTACAACATGAACAACCGCAGTTAAATATTTTAATTACCTGCAATACTCCAACAGGACGAGAGCAAGTTAGCGCACAATTTAAAAACAGCGTTGCTGTTAGTTATTTACCCATTGATTTTCCAATGGCCACCACTCGCTTTTTAAAACGAGTAAAACCGCAATTACTCTGTATTTTAGAAACTGAACTATGGCCGAACTTAATGGCTAATGCGCACAAACAAAATATACCTGTATTGGTAGTTAATGCACGACTATCTGAAAAGTCTCAGCAAGGCTACGAAAAAGTGGCCCAGCTAACTCGCAGTATCATGCAATCAATTACCGCACTTGCAAGTCACGACAAAACCGATGCAAATCGCTTTATTGAATTAGGGCTACCTGCTGAAAAAAGCCATGTAACGGGATCAATAAAATTTGATATTACCCCAACCACTGCACAACTCGATAAAGTAGCCTCTTTAAAGCAATATTATAAAAAAGCAGAACGCTTTATATGGGTCGCAGGTTCTACACACCCTATAGAGCATGAGTTTATTTTAGCAGCCCACCAGCAACTACTAGAAACACATCCTGACGCTTTACTGATCATTGCGCCACGTCACCCCGAACAATTTGATAAAGTTGCAGAGCTACTGACTCACTCGAATCTTAGCTTTAGTCGTCGCAGTCAAAAAAATTATAATAATGAACAAATTGTGTTAGCCGACACATTAGGTGAATTACAATATCTATATGGTGCCGCTAATATTAGTTTTATTGGTGGCAGTTTAATTCGTCGTGGTGGCCATAACCCATTAGAGTCGGCAGCTTTTTCAGTGGGTGTACTTACCGGCCCTCATACCTACAACTTTGACCATGTTTACCCTGAACTTATTAAACTCAAAGGCGCCCATGTGGTTGAAAATACTGACGAACTGGTGCTTGCATTGCTTCGCTTGATTAAAAACACCAAAGCGTGTGATATTCTTGGCAGTAAAGCAGCTCAGTGCGTTGCTAAAAACCAAGGCGCTATTGCCAAAACGCTTGCCATTATAACTCCTTATTTAGAGCCAAAATCGTGACCAACTTAGCTATATCTCAAACCCGTGAATGGGTAAGCGCTGTGATTGTAAAATACAATTTTTGTCCATTTGCCCGTAAAGAAGTTGAAAATAACTGCATTCACTACACCATTAGTAACACCTCAAAAATTGATGATGCTGTTATGGATATGCTTGAACAATGTACCCAGCTTGACCGTGATCCTCAGCGTGAAACAACTTTGTTAATATTTGATAATGGCTTTACTGATTTTGAAGATTTTTTAGACCTTGTTGACTTAGCCAATGCGCTATTAGTTGCACAAGGTTTTGAGGGGAAGTACCAAATTGCAAACTTTCATCCTGACTATGTTTTTGCTGATAGTGATGAAGATGACGCTGCAAATTATACTAATCGCTCGCCTTTTCCTACTTTACACTTAATACGTGAAGCAAGTATGAGCGCGGCACTAGATGAATACAACGAGCCGGAGTCAATTCCTGAACACAATATCAACTTAGCTCGCCGTAAGGGAATTCACTTTTGGCAGCAGCTACTTAAAAATTGCAAAAAACCGAGCGCATAAGCTCGGTTTTTGGTTTTTAATAATGCGCAGAGTTATTTTTTAACCCACTCACCATTAACTTCAACGAAATGCCCTGCTTGGGTTTTTTCAATGGTTTTTGCCGCCGCTAGTGCTTCTACTTGAGCAAGTGACAAGTTGTTCTTTTTCGCAAGTTTTAAATATTGTGCTTTGCGCTTTGCGTTAATTTCATCAACAACCGCTTTAGCCTCTGCATTTTGTACAACCAAACCTAAATAACCTGAGCTATTTTCACCCACAAGCCCTTGGTTTTTAGCATCATCTAAACTGATTGCCCAAGCAGAAAATGACAATAAAGCGGCACTTAAAAGTGTGATCACGTTTAACTTTTTATTTTTTAATAAACTCATAATTGCTCCTTAGAATAACTCACTGTCATCGCTAAATAAGTCATCTAGCTCTTTATCAACTTTTACGCGAATTTCATGATCAACCTTCACATTTAAATTAATGGTGATAGGCTCTTTCGCTGCCACTTCAACGCGGTGCGTACATGCACTAAGCAACCCCAGTGCTGTAAGTATTATCAGCCATTTAGTCATTTTTAGTTCCTTTTGTTGAATACTCTTGTTCAACTTTTTGAGTAATTTCATCACTTAAGCGCAATGCTCTTAAGAGTGTAAAAACATTTTCTTCATGGTTGTAATTAAAGTTAACTTGCTGCGCCTGTTCCTTATTGTATCCCTTTAAGTTTACACCTAAATAAAGCCAACCGTCAGGCTTTAAGTCAACACTACTGTTTAAGCTCTGAATGTCTAAATCTTCCAACAAGCTTAAAATCGGGTCCAGTTCTTGTTGCTGAGCTTTAACTGCATCAAAAGCTGCATTGTCAGTAATAACTAGTTTACCTGTTCCTTTGTTAGATAATTCACCAGATTTTACCGAAATACCTTTTTGATCAAAGTAAACAGGTAAGCGGCCATTCACTCGACCAGTTAGTGTAATGCCTGATTTATCATCTAAGGTAATAAGTTTACTCGCATCAATATTTTCAAATGTGACCAAAGACTGCTGCGCTTTTTCCGTCACTTTGTAGCTATCCAAAGCAAAACGACCACCAAGTACATCAGCAGTTATTTTTTCAGCGCGAGCAATAGAGTTCTCAACACTAAAATTACCGACAATGTTACTCACAACAGCACCTGCTCGTAACTCATTTAATTCAAATGTAGTAGGAGCCACATTAAGCTGCCCTGAATCATAAGAACCCGTTAAGCGAGTGCTAAAATGCTTAGCTAAATAATCGTTGTATAAGCCACTTACCTGTTCGACTTGAAATGCAAAATCAGCCTGCTGTAAATTAACATCTCCGCGAACAACCCCATTAAAGCTACCATCGGTCAGCGTGGCTAATGGTTCAAACTGCTGTAAAACAGGGTTAAATTTAGTCACAGCTTGATCTGCAACTGTTATCTCAAATGGGTGTTCCACAGCAGATATGTGGTGACTGGCTACCAACTCAATACCATCAATAAATACATGATGTGAGGCTTGAAGCGCCCGACTTTGCAGGCCTTTAGAGCTTATGCGAATATTACTTAGGTTTAAAAAGTCACTGTTAAGTTGGGTAAGTTTAGTTTCACTGTTTAAATCGACAAATAATTCGCCAACAGCCAAACTAGAAGATGCTGATAATTGATTATTTACACCACGCACTTGGTATTGCTCATAAGCCGCTGAGCGTAAATGGCTATCCAAGCTTGCGTTGATATTTTGTTTATCGTCAATCTCAGTCGTAAACTGTGCCTTGTAGCCCTTTACTGTTAATTTATCAAAACTAAGCTCAGCAAAACCAATCTCGCTGGTTATTTTCGCATTTTTTTTATGTTGTAAAACATTCTCTATTTGAAATAGGCCAGTGCTTGCTACCTTTTTAGCTGATGCGGGTAAAAAACCAGGCAGCTCATCGACGTTTAATTGGTAGTTGCCATTCACAGCCAAGTTATTTAAAGCTGCATCTATTTCTATATGCTCAATGTCTTCACTGATAAACAATAACTTAATATTGCCTTTGGCATACTCTAACGGCTGCTGAATATTAATTGCTAGGTTTTTCAGGCTCAGCTTCGTTTCACTATTTTTAGTGTTTAATAGCATTGACGGTATAACAAGTTGTCCGTTTTCAAACTTTACCGTATCACTGAGCATCAATTGCCATTTTAACGGCAGTTGCTTGGCTACAAATTCACGCTGTGATTGATTGTTTATAAGCGCCAAACAATCACTATCAAACGTTACCAAGCTGGTTAATTGCTGTGTATTTAACAAGGCTTTTTTATCGTTAAAGTGATAGTAAATATTCATATCACCAAAAGCCTTTAGCGTTGCTGGGCATTTACTAAATTGCTGTGTAAACTCAGCATCTATGTTTGATTTTATATCAACGGATAACCCATCAAAGGTGAACTCATGCCCACTGTTTAATGAAAGCGCGGGTACCGGCTTTATCTTTCTTAGTAATCCATCAACTAACTTAAAGTGACCAGTAATTTTATGATTGCTGACTGTTACCTCTGCGATTGCATCACCTGAAATCACAAATGTATTTAGCTTCTCTTCACCAATGCTAACTACCAGTTCATCATGAAGTTGTGGGTGGGTAATTAACAATCTTTTGATATCAATTTTCGGCCGCTCTTTGGGTAAACTAAGTGCCAGCTTTTTGAAGGAATTATTACTTGCTGAGACACTCTCGCTATCATTTAAACGAAGATTAGCGCGGCCAACAGTTATTTTTTTTGTATCAGCCACAATGCCACCAAGCTCAATTTTATGGCCTTGGTAAGTCAAACATAATCGGTTTACGTTTAAGCTAATATTTGAGTTTAGTGACCAATCTAAACAATGTAGTTCAACGCCAGATTGGCTCAAAGATGGCGCTATAGCCCATTGAGTTATAGGCATACGAAATACATAACCCAGTGTTAAAACACTCAGAAATAAAAACACGATTCCCCATGCGATGCGTTTGATCATACTATCCTTATTGAACCTTGAACCTTGAACCTTGAACCTTGAACCTTGAACAGTCTAAACAAAAAAGGCTGCACAAGGCAGCCTTTTTATCTTACATTTAGATCATGAATCCAGCGTGTATATTAACCTACATTTTTACGCGCATTTCTAAACATACGCATCCATGGGCTATCCTCGGCCCACTCATCTGGGTGCCAAGAGTTAGCAACCGCACGGAATACACGTTCAGGGTGTGGCATCATTACAGTTGCACGACCATCTGTTGATGTAATACCGGTGATCCCTTCAGGTGAACCATTCGGGTTTGCTGGGTACTGTGTTGTTGGGTTACCGTAGTTATCAACAAACTTAACCGCTACGGTGCCGCTTGCAAGTGCAGCCTTAGTTGCCGCATCATTTGCAAATTCTGCATGACCTTCACCATGTGAAACTGCAATTGGCATACGTGAACCTGCCATACCATTAAAGAACACCGATGGGTTTTCTTGAATTTCAACCAGACTAAAGCGTGCTTCAAAACGCTCTGACTTATTAGTTACAAAGCGCGGCCAATGTTCAGTACCTGGAATCAACTCTTTTAATGTTGATAGCATTTGACAACCGTTACATACACCTAAGCTAAAGGTATCTTCACGATGGAAGAAGCTTTGGAACTGATCGCGTGCCATATCGTTAAACAATATTGACTTAGCCCAGCCTTCACCGGCGCCTAATACGTCACCGTAAGAGAAGCCACCACACGCCACTAAACCTTTGAACTGTTCAAGCGTTAAACGACCTTCTAAAATATCACTCATGTGAACATCTACCGCAGCAAAACCAGCACGGTTAAACGCAGCAGCCATTTCTAGGTGCGAGTTAACGCCCTGCTCACGTAAAATAGCCATTTGTGGCTTAGCACCTGTCGCAATGTACGGTGCAGCAATATCTTCGTTTAAGTCAAAGTTAAGTTTAACGTTTAAGCCTGGGTCTTTTGCATCAAATTTAGCGTCAAACTCTTGCTTAGCACACTCAGGGTTATCACGACGCGCTTGCATCTGATAGGTTGTTTCGGCCCAAATTGTACGAAGCTCAGTACGAGTATGATTAAGTACTGTTTGCTCACCACGATTAAATACAATGTTATCGTCATTATTAAGCGAGCCAATCACATGGCTAATTGCGGCAACACCATGCTGCTCAAATACAGCATTTACAGCATCTAAATCAGCATTTGCAACTTGAATTACAGCACCTAACTCTTCGTTATAAAGCGCTTCAATATCCGAGCCAGTCAAAGTCGCTAAATCAACGGTTACACCGGTGTGGCCGGTAAACGCCATTTCAGCGATAGTAGTAAACAAGCCACCGTCTGAACGATCGTGATACGCAAGTAGCTTACTATCAGCCACTAGCGCCTGCATAGCATTGTAAAAGCCTTTTAGTAACTCAGGGCTGTCTACATCAGGAGTAACATCACCAAGCTGCTTATAAACTTGTGCAAGGCTTGATGCGCCCATACGGTTTTTACCCGCACCTAAATCAACTAATATAAGCGATGTCTCGCCTTTATCAGTGCGCAGCTGTGGAGTCACCGTTTTACGCACATCATCAACGCGGCCAAACGCTGTAATAATCAGTGATAAAGGTGATGTTACTGATTGCTCAGTTGTATCATCTTCATTTTTCCATGTCGTTTTCATCGACATCGAGTCTTTACCTACAGGTATAGTTAAACCAAGTGCTGGACATAACTCTTCACCAACAGCTTTTACCGCTTCATATAAACCTGCGTCTTCGCCAGGGTGACCCGCAGCCGCCATCCAGTTTGCAGATAACTTAATGTTTTCTAAGTCACCAATATTAGCACCAGCAATATTTGTAAGAGACTCAGCCACAGCCAAACGTGCTGAGGCGCCATAATTAAGTAATGCCGCTGGAGTACGTTCACCTAGTGACATAGCTTCACCGTGGTAAGTATCGTAAGTTGCTGCGGTAACTGCACAGTTAGCCACAGGCACTTGCCAAGGGCCTACCATTTGATCGCGCGCTACTAAACCAGTTACAGAGCGATCGCCAATAGTAATCAGGAAGGTTTTTTCTGCAATGGTTGGTAAACGTAATAAACGCTGCGCTGCATCCGCAGGATTAATAGCATCCATATCAAGTGCAGTGCCTACTACTTGTTGCGAAGTAACATCACGATGCATTTTAGGTGCTTTACCTAATAATACATCCAGTGGTAAATCTACAGGGCTGTTATCAAAATGACTATCCGCAACCGTTAAATGACGCTCTTCTGTTGCTTCACCAATAACTGCATATTGTGCGCGCTCACGCTTACAAATTGCTTCAAAGCGTGCAAAGTCTTCAACGCCCACAGCAAGCACATAGCGCTCTTGCGATTCATTACACCAAATTTCGTGTGGAGCCATGCCTGGCTCATCATTAGGGATATCGCGCAGCTGGAATTTACCACCACGGCCACCATCATCTACAAGCTCAGGGAATGCATTTGATAAACCACCAGCGCCCACATCATGTATAAACGCAATAGGATTTGCATCACCTAGCTGCCAACATTTGTCGATCACTTCTTGACAACGACGTTCCATTTCTGGGTTTTCACGTTGAACAGAAGCAAAATCTAAATCTTCGTTTGATTGACCCGATGCCATGCTAGATGCAGCACCACCGCCTAAACCAATGTTCATTGCAGGGCCGCCAAGCGCAATCAGTTTTGCGCCTACTGGAATATCGCCTTTTTGAACATGATCAGCACGAATATTACCTAAACCACCGGCAAGCATAATTGGCTTGTGGTAACCACGTACCTCTTCACCATTGTGACTCGTTACTTTTTCTTCGTATGTACGGAAATAACCTAAAAGATTAGGACGGCCAAACTCATTATTAAACGCAGCACCACCTAATGGGCCTTCAGTCATAATGTCTAGGGCATTAACAATACGGCCAGGCTTACCAAAATCACTCTCCCAAGGCTGTTCAAAACCTGGAATACGTAAATTAGATACAGTAAAACCTACCAAACCCGCTTTTGGTTTTGAACCACGGCCAGTTGCACCTTCATCGCGAATCTCACCGCCCGACCCTGTTGCCGCACCAGAAAAGGGCGCAATTGCCGTTGGGTGGTTATGGGTTTCAACCTTCATTAATATTTCAATGTCTTCTTGATGATACGCATATTCACCTTGCGCATTCGGGAAGAAGCGACCCGCCTTTGAGCCTTTCATTACGGCTGCATTATCTTTATAAGCAGACAATACATTTTCAGGATTATGCTCAAAGGTATTTTTAATCATTTTAAACAGCGACTTTGGCTGTTCAATACCATCAATAGTCCAATCAGCATTAAATATTTTATGACGACAATGCTCTGAGTTTGCTTGTGCAAACATGAATAATTCGATGTCGTTAGGATTGCGCCCTAACTTGATGAAGTTTTCAACTAAGTAGTCAATTTCATCATCAGCAAGTGCAAACCCTTGCTCTATATTGGCTACGGCTAATGCTTCACGGCCGCCACCTAAAATATCAACTGATGACATTTGGCGAGGTGCATCACTGCGAAATAACTGCGCGGCATCTTCTAATTTACTATGAGTAGCTTCGGTCATACGGTCATGAAGAAGCGCTGTAACCTGTGTAAGTTGCTCGGCGCTTAAATCACCTTCAACATAGTAAGCAATACCACGCTCAACTCGGTGAACTTGCTTAAGCCCACAGTTATGAGCGATATCAGTCGCTTTTGAAGCCCATGGCGAAATAGTACCAGGGCGAGGCGTTACTAATACCAACTGACCCGCTGGCGCATGCTCAGCAATTGTTGGTCCATAGGTTAATAACTTCTCAAGTTTGGTTTGCTCATCATTGTTTAATGGCGATGTTAAATCGGCAAAGTGAGCGTATTCGGCATATACATTGGTGACAGGAAGTTGCAATTGTTGGCAACGCGCTAAAATTTTATTAACTCTGAACTCTGAAAGTGCTGGTGCACCACGAAGGATCAACATAAGTAATTTCACCCGGGGTTAGGGATTGAACGATATTTTAGGCGCGTATTATAGTCCAAATTACTCTCAGATTTAACTCAAAAATGCGCTTTTCATTAAATTAACTTTTTCTTTTTGTTTACACCTATTTTTTACTGGCTGCGATTAAACGGTAAGTGACGTAATCAGTAAGTTTTGTTATAACAGGAGATACGATGCTAAAGAGGCGAATATGTTGAAGATAAAGCTAATAACAATCATTACGTTAGTCATCCTTTTGTGTGCCTGTAACACACAAGAGCAGTCAACACAGCTCGCCCAAATTAAATCAGAAAATAAAATTCGCGTTGGTACACTTGCCAGTGCAAGTAATTATTATCAAGCTGTTCAAGGAGAACAAGGCTTTGAATTTGAACTCTCTCAAGCATTCGCCGACTACCTTGGGGTAGAGCTTGAAATTGTGCCCTTTTTTAATTTATCCGATATGTTTGCGCGCTTAGATAGTGGCGATCTCGATTTAATTGCCTCTGGGCTTACTTTTAACAAGGCGCGCGCCAAACGTTACCGCTATGGCCCAACTTACAGAACGATAAGTCAAAAATTAGTTTTTAAACAAGGGCGTGAACGCCCTCGTGATTTTGATGATTTAACCGGAAACTTCACCGTTATCGCTAAAAGTAGTCATTCATTAACATTAGAAGAAATAAAACAAAACAACCCAGATTTAACTTGGAGTGAAACCGAAGAGTTTGATGAAGAAGAGTTATTACAAGCCGTTATTGATGGGGAAATAGATTACACCTTAGCGGATTCACATACATTAGCGTTGTTTAGGCGCTATCACCCTAACTTGAGTATTGGCTTTTCAGTTACCCGTAATGATTCAATTGCATGGATACTAAGAAAGTCGAATGATGACTCATTGTACGCATTGCTAGTTCCTTTTTTTGGTGAAGCAAAACAAAACAATCAACTTTATGTACTTGAAGAGAAGTACTTTGGCCATGTCCGTCAGTTTAATTACGTTAATACCTTAGCCTACATAGATGCAATAAAAGAGACACTGCCTAAATATCAGCCTTGGTTTATACAATATGCAGGTAGCCTTGATTGGCGCTTACTTGCTGCATTGAGTTACCAAGAGTCGATGTGGAACCCTCGAGCTAAATCGCCAACAGGTGTGCGTGGAATTATGATGCTAACAAGGCGCACAGCAAAACAAGTCGGTGTTACTAACCGCTTAGAGCCAGAACAAAACATACGTGGCGGTGCAAAATACTTAGCTAAATTAATTAAGCGTATACCAGATAGAATCCCGCAGCCTGATCGTACTTGGCTTGCACTTGCCGCTTATAATGTTGGTTGGGGGCACGTTAATGATGCCCGCATAATTACCGAACAACAGGGAGCTAGCCCTGATAAATGGGCTGACGTTAAAAAGCGCTTACCATTACTAGTAAAAAAACGTCACTACCGTAACACACGCTATGGCTATGCTCGCGGTGATGTTGCAGTGACTTATGTTGATAATATTCGTCGCTATTACGATGCGCTTGTTTGGCTAGATGAAAATAATGCAATGGCAACTATACCGCCAACTTCCGAAACAGAAAAAGAAAAAGAAACAAAAGATAAAAGCATTAAACCAGGTGATGCAAATCAACGTATTAGTGATGGCGTAGAAAAAGAAAAATAAAAGCGCTATGAAAATTTCGCGCTATATTAGCTACATGTTAGAAAAGCAAATAGTTGTTTACTTGCAATCAATTATTCAATAATCTGGCTCAATTGTATTAAAATCTGTGTCATCACCAAGCACATAAGGATAAGTAATGCTTAAACGTAGACGTACACATCAGCTTAAACGTTGTATAAAACACTCAACTGCCACTCGTCGTCGAGTGATGTTAAGAAACTTACATAAAAAGATAATTTGGCGCCGTCGTATGTTTGCTATGCAGCAAATGGCTGAGCTAGACGCCTTAATAGCAGCTGCAGACTAATCGTTGTTAAGGTTGCGAGCGGCTAGCTTTGCGGCTTTAATTTGTGCTCGGCGACGCTTAAAAAAACTAGAAATAGTCTCAGCACATTGTGTCTCTAAAACCCCACCCGTTATTTCTACTTGATGGTTTAAACGAGGTTCTTGCAACAAGTTCATAATAGAACCAGCAGAACCCGTTTTAGCATCGGCTGCACCAAATACTAAACGTTTAATTCGGCTGTGCACTAACAGACCTGCACACATAGAGCAAGGCTCTAACGTGACATACAAAGTGCAGTCAATTAAGCGATAGTTGTTAAGCACTTTTCCGGCTTCTCTTACCGCTATCATCTCAGCGTGGGCAGATGGGTCATTATCGGTAATTGAGCGATTATAACCCGCGCTTATAAGCTGATTATTTTTGACAATAATGGCGCCTACCGGGATCTCATCGAGTTGCTCTGCTTGTTTTGCATACACAAGGGCTTGTTCCATCCAATATTGGTCGTCAAATGGCTCTGTCATGATTATTACTTAACTATTTTTTATGCCGTAATTATACCAACTTACCGTAAAAAAATGCGTAATTGATCACTTTATTGCAAAAATAAAACAAATTTAAGTGGTTTACCATGGCCCATAAGGCGGGATTTACGCTATAATCTCTCGCTTTTTTTATTTAGCTCACAACACGGGTAGCAAATGAAATTTCCTGGACGCCGCAGGCATAAACATTATTTTCCAGTGGAAGCCAAAGATCCACTGACCAATCAACTTAACGCCACAGAACGATTACACCGCAGCTATATTACGGGGATCGATCAAATCGTTGTTGATATAGAAGCTAAGGTTGACCAAGCTTTTCTCGATGAATTTCAATTGCGCCGAGGGATGTCGCAAGTTATAGATAATGACATCACTAATGCTTTATACGATCGCTTAAAACTAAACGATATGGTCGATTACGAATTCGCAGGAGGAACCGTTGGCAACACGATGCACAACTATTCCGTACTTGCTGATGATCGTTCAGTACTACTAGGCGTAATGAGCGAAAATATAAAAATAGGCAGTTATGCTTATCGATTTTTATGTAATAACTCAAGTCGTGTAGATTTAGACTACTTACAACCAGTCGATGGTCCTATTGGCCGTTGCTTTACCTTGATTGATGAAACAGGTGAGCGCACGTTTGCTATTAGTGCTGGCCTGATGAATTACCTAAAGCCAGAGTCAATTGATAAAGAGCTAATAGAAGGCTCATCAGCATTAGTCATCAGTGCTTATTTAATGCGTACTCAAGGTGATGAAACCATGACCGAAGCGACTATGCAAGCAATCAAGTATGCTAACGATGCAAATGTACCGGTGGTATTAACTCTAGGGACTAAGTTTCTTATCGAGCAGGACCCGACATGGTGGGCTAACTTTGTAGAAAAGCATGTTGATATACTTGCTATGAACGAAGAAGAAGGCCAAGCAATTACTGGATATGAAGATCCACTTCTTGCTGCTGACAAAGCATTAGACTGGGTTGACTTAGTTATTTGTACAGCCGGTGAAAAAGGCTTATTTATGGCTGGCTTTGTTGATGACAGCTGCAAACGTGAAACAGAGTACCCATTATTACCGGGTGCTATACCAGATTTTAATCGTTATGAATTTTCACGTGCAATGCGTAAAATTGACTGTGAAAATCCTATAAAGGCATATAGCCATACTGCGCCGTTTATGGGTGGGCCTGACTCGATTAAAAATACCAATGGTGCCGGTGACTGTGCTTTAGCCGCGGTTTTACATGACTTATCAGCGAATGTTTATCATAAGTTGAATGTTGCTAATTCAGCAAAGCATCAGCAACAAGCCATTACCTACTCTTCGCTCGCACAAATTAGCAAATATGCTAACCGTGCAAGCTTTGAAGTACTTGTACAGCACTCTCCTCGCTTATCTCGTGGTTTGCCTGAGCGCGAAGATTGTTTAGAACAAGTGTATTGGGATCAATAAGATCCCATTACGCTAAACAAAGCTAAAATATAGATATATCAAGCTTTTTAGATAGCAGCTCTAATGCTGCTATTCCCGCCACTGAGTTACCAAAAGAGTTTAATCCTGGTGAATAGACTGCCACTGTAAATCTATTCGGCAACACCGCTAATATTGTTCCAGAAACACCTGATTTACCTGGCATGCCAACACGATAACCAAAGTCACCTGCTGCGTCATATAAGCCACTGGTAAACAACAACGAATTTAGTTGCTTGTTTTGACGACTAGAAAGTACTCGTTTATTCGAGCTGTAATCTATCCCTTTATTGGCTAAAAAATTGTACGCCTTGGCAAGTTCAATACAATTAAGTTCTATGGCACAAAAATTAAAATACGACCAAAGGACATCATCTACTTCATTCTCAAAGTTACCGAATGATTTCATTAAATGTGCCATTGCCGCATTTCTATGCCTAAACTCATATTCTGAGTTAGCCACTTGCTTGTCAATTACAATACTGCGATTACCTGATAAATCGCGAAATGTTTCAAGCATAGAGTGCATAGGTGCAGATAAACGACTATACAGAGCATCACAGGTAACAATCGCTCCCGCATTAATAAATGGGTTACGTGGAATCCCTTTTTCAAACTCAAGCTGTGTCAGAGAGTTAAACGCCGTACCAGAAGGCTCTTTGCCAACTCTATTCCATAATTCATCGCCATAGCGTTGCAACGCTAATGTCAGAGTCATTACTTTAGATACAGATTGAATTGTGAAACGTTGCTCACAATCACCGGCGCAGAAAATTTCTCCTTCCGTAGTATAAATAGCAATAGAGAACTGCTCAGGAGAAACCTCTGCCAATGCCGGTATATAATCGGCAACTTTACCCTGCGTTAGTAAAGGCTTAACCTCTTGAGTTATCTCATTTAACACTCGTTGGTAATCACTCGTTGGCAATCGACACCTCAATAATACGAAATCTAAAACTAAATTTTAACACGTCAGATCCATAACCGCATGGTAATGTTGAGCAAATAAGGGATTCGCTGATATCAATGAAAATATTTCACTACAAACTTCGAAACTATTACAGCATAAGTAAACCATAGTAAGGGCTTTAAGTTCCTACTTTTTTTACTTTAATCTGATGCCTTTAATTAGAGTCGGTGCGCTACTTCGTAGCGACAGCGCAGTAGAATGTCGCAGTGCCCACAGCGGTAAAAAGTCACATAGCAAATGCGATGCTATCATTGTGTCGGGGCGGCCTTCCGCGGGGCTCGCCTTCGAGCTGTTTTGTTTGACTACTGAGTTTGGCATGGGTTCTTGGCTATTTACTAAACCCCAGATAGCAAAAAACCCGTTACATTGCTGTAACGGGTTTCTTTAATTGGCTCCTGGTAATGTCATGGTGCCCACAGCGGTAGAAAGTCACATAACAAATGCCACACTATCATTGTGTCGGGGCGGCCTTCCGCGGGGCTCGCATTCGAGCTGTTTTGTTTGACTACTGAGTTTGGCATGGGTTCTTGGCTATTTACTAAACCCAAAATAGCAAAAAACCCGTTACATTGCTGTAACGGGTTTCTTTAATTGGATCCTGGTAATGTCCTACTTTCACATAACAAATGCTACACTATCATCGGCGCTG
This sequence comes from Pseudoalteromonas sp. meg-B1, assembly GCF_003173795.1. Lineage (GTDB taxonomy): Bacteria > Pseudomonadota > Gammaproteobacteria > Enterobacterales > Alteromonadaceae > Pseudoalteromonas > Pseudoalteromonas undina. The sequence goes on from NZ_QGQU01000004.1 coordinate 399,398, forward strand.
TTTCGTTTCACTACTGAGTTCGGCATGGGGTCAGGTGGGTCCAAAACGCTATTGTCACCAAGAAAATTCTTTTCAATTTTCTTATTATTAATTTTTTAAATTTAAAGTCTTTCGACTAAATTTGGAGCCTGGTAATGACCTACTTTCACATAACAAATGCTACACTATCATCGGCGCTGTTTCGTTTCACTACTGAGTTCGGCATGGGGTCAGGTGGGTCCAAAACGCTATTGTCACCAAGCAAATTTGGGTGTCAGTCCGTATCGCTACGTACTAACTAAAATTTGGAATTTCTGATAATAAAGTCTTCAAATATCTACTTTAGTTATATTAACTTCTTCGCTTGTTTCACTATCACATAAAACGCGTTTGGCGTTGTATGGTTAAGCCTCACGGGTAATTAGTACAAGTTAGCTTAATGGCTCACACCACTTCCACATCTTGCCTATCAACGTTGTAGTCTTCAACGGCCCTTCA